>NZ_JALBUR010000006.1:0-101445 GCF_033971865.1 Grylomicrobium aquisgranense
GCTACAAGGAAGTAGGACTTAATGTCGTTGGAGAAGAGCTGAAAGCAGAAGCCAGAAAACAACTGGATACAGAACATGGTATAAAGCTGAAGGTAATGCGCAGCGAACAGGCAGAAGGAGCTTTTGCGGCAATCAAAGAAGATATGGGATTTGATCGTTTCCACAGAAGAGGATTGAAAACCGTGAAAATGGAATTTCTTATGGTATGTCTGGGATATAATCTGCGTAAATACCATAGCTGGAGACTTAGACGAATGGCTGCAGTTCCTCACAATATGATGAGCTGATCAGAAAATAGAGCAAAAAAATGATCTGAACTATAAGATAAGGCAAAGAACTGTTTTAATAATGCTTTGATATACATGATTCTACATAGAAATGACGCTGCTGAATAAGTTTTGGTAAAGATAATACAAAAGAAAACAAAAAAGGCCCATAACAGAGCTAATTCACATTAGCAACTGTTACAGGCCCCCTTCTCAGTCTGCGTTAACAGTTATTGCAGCAGTACTTCCTCAATGCGTGCAAACAGTTCTTCGGTGCCCTGTTTTTTCAAAGAATCACAGGGAAAAATCTGTGATTCACTGATGCCAAGTTCACTGGCAATGATGCGCTTGTTTGCAATCATGGCGGAATGGGACAGCTTGTCACATTTGGTCATGACCACAATGATGGCCAGATGGCTCTGCCTTGCATAGTCACACATTAGGATATCATCCTGGTTCGGCTTGCGGCGGCCGTCTGCCACCAGCACCATGGCTTTGAGATTGGCACGATGATGGAAGTAAGGATCCATCAGCTTTGCAAAAGTCTCGGCACTGCTGCGGTTATCTTTTGCATAGCCATAACCTGGCGCATCGGTGAAGATCATCCTTTGATCAATGCGGTAGAAGTTCAGCAGTCTTGTCTTGCCCGGTGTACTGCCGGCATAGGCAAGATTCTTCCGGTTGACCAGTGCATTGATCAGGCTGCTTTTTCCGGCATTGGAACGGCCGGCAAAGACAGCTTCAGGCAGATTTTCAGATGGCCACTGGCTCTGCTGTGCCCCGGAAAGCAGAAATTCTGCTTCATGGTACTGCATCTTATCTGACCAGTGCTTCCTTGAGCACCTGTGACATATTCTCTACCGGAATAAACTGCACGCTGTCACGCACAGCCTTCGGAACATCGTCAAGATCTCTGACATTGTTCTTCGGGATCAGAATTTTGGAAATTCCGACTCTGTGAGCAGCCAGACTCTTTTCTCTCAAGCCGCCGATCGGCAGGACATTGCCGCGCAGGGTAACCTCACCGGTCATGGCAAGATCCGCATGCACAGGTGTATTGCTTAATGCCGAGACAAGAGCAGTTGTCAAAGTGACGCCGGCACTCGGGCCATCCTTCGGGACAGCGCCTTCCGGTACATGAATATGGATATCATGCTTTTCAAAGAAAGCAGGATCAATGTTGAACTCTTTGGCATGAGCCTTGACATAGTCCAGGGCAATCTCGGCAGATTCCTTCATAACATCACCCAGCTTGCCAGTCAGCACGAGCCTGCCTTTGCCTTCAAATGTATTGACCTCAATGGACAGTACATCGCCGCCAAAGGATGTATAGGCAAGGCCAGTAACAACACCGACCTGATCTTTCTTTTCCTTGGCGCCATATTCAAAGATTTCCTTGCCAAGCCACTTGTTGATGAGTTTCTTGGTGATGGTGACACTCTTCTTGCCATCGTTGAGAATGGCAAGGACGCTCTTGCGGCACAGCGAGGCAATGACTCTTTCAAGCTGTCTGACACCTGCTTCACGTGTATAATGGCGGATCAGGTACAGCACTTCATTGTCCTTCAGATGGAACTGTTCCGGCTTGAGGCCATTGGCCTTGAGCTGCTTTGGAATCAGATACTGGTGAGCAATGTGCTGTTTGTCAATTTCCGTATAGGAAGGCAGCTCGATGATTTCCAGACGGTCAGCCAGCGGTGCCGGGATATTTTCCAGATAGTTAGCTGTGGCGATGAACATGACCTTGCTCAGATCATAAGGTTCTTCCAGATAATGGTCACTGAACACAGCATTCTGTTCCGGATCGAGCACTTCCAGCAGTGCATCGGAAGGATCACCCTTGTAGTCAGCACCCATCTTGTCGATTTCATCAATCAGGAAGACAGGGTTGATGACACCTGCCCTCTTCATGCCCTGAATCACACGGCCCGGCAGTGCGCCAAGGTATGTGCGTCTGTGGCCTCTGATTTCAGCCTCATCGCGCACACCGCCAAGGGACATCTTGACAAACTTGCGGTCCAAAGCTCTGGCAATGGACTTGGCAAGGGATGTTTTACCAACACCCGGAGGACCAACCAGGCACAGAATCGGACTGTTGAGATTGCCTGTCATTTCCTTGACAGCGAGGTATTCCATGATTCTGTCCTTGACCTTTTCCAAGCCATAGTGGTCTTCATCCAGCACTTTGCGGACGGCCTTGAGATCATCAGAATCTTTTGTTTCCTGATACCACGGTACATTCAGCAGCCAGTCGAGATAGTTTCTTTCAACGGATGCTTCCCCGCTGCCTGCCGGCAGCATTTCATACCGCTTGAGCTCTTCCATGGCCTTGTCCTTGACGTGCTGCGGATATGGATTCTTCTCAATCTTTTCACGCAGCTGGTCTGTATCGTCACTCATGCTCGATACATCGCCAAGCTCTTCACGGATTGCCTTGAGTTTCTCACGCAGGAAGTATTCCTTCTGACCCTCATCAATCCGTTCCTTGACCTTATCATTGATGGTTGCTTCCAGACGGTTGTACTGCTGCTGCTTTTCCAGCTCTTCAATGATGATATACAGACGCTCATTGACATTGACCGTCTCCAGCAGCTTCTGTCTGGTAGCCTGATCCAGCATGAAATACTGGGCAAACTGATCAGTCAGAGTAATGGCAGAAACACCGGAACTCAGCTGGCTCAGGATATCCTGCGGGAAGGCACTGGAAATATTGGACATCTTTTCGAAGGCACTGATGATGCGCTTGACCAGTGCCATCTCTTCCATATGGTCGCCTTCGACATCTTCGACAGGCTCTACTTCAGCCATCATCATATGGCTGCCATTATCAAGACGCACAAGCTTTGCCCGCTTCATGCCGGTAAAGGTTACCCGCAGGAAACCTTCCTTGCGGCGGACAATCTTGATCTTGGCAATGGTGCCCATCTTGTAAATATTATCTGCCGTTGCCTCATCGGCCATAATATCATTCTGGCAAACAATCCATACCATGCTGTCATAGCTCTGTCCTGCTTCATTGACAGCATTGACAGACTTGGTACGGCCCACTTCAATCATGACATCCTGGCCCGGGAACACAATGATCCCGCGGGTTGCCACAACTGGCAGTGTGATATGTACATTGCTGTTTGCTTCACTCATTCAAGCTCACCTCCTGGCTGCTCTATCTTACCTGCAGCCACTCCTGTTAACAAATAAGACGCTTCTGCTGAGCGTCTTATCCGTTTATTCTTTACTTATTACGCTTACTTGCTTTCAGTCTCAGCCTTTTCAGCTTCGCCCTTGGCAGCATTCTCCTTCAGGAAATCGAATGCTTTCTGGTTGCGCAGATTTTCCTTGACCATCTCTTCAGAGATCATGCCCTTGATCTTGTCTGCTTCCATGTTGTACTGCTGGGCAAGATCATCATATTCCTTGGCAACCTCTTCATCCGTAGCCTCAAGATTTTCAAGCTCAGCGACCTTCTCAAGACCAAGTCTGATTTTAACCTGCTTCTCAGCACGGTCTGTGTATTCCTTCTTGAAATCATCGGCCTGCTTGCCCATCATCTGCAGATAGTTGCTCAGGCTCATGCCATACTGGGAAAGCTGCTGGGCCAGCTGCTGAATCATGTTCTGTGCTTCATCCTCGATCATGACATCCGGGATATCAGCCTGTACCTTGTCACGCAGGGCATCCAGCATCTCATTCTCAGCCGCATCCTCAGCCTGGCTTGTACGGGCATCCTGCAGACGCTCTCTGACAGCCTTCTTCAGATCATCAACTGTCTTGACATCCTTCATGTTGACATCAGCAGCGAAGTCATCATTCAGCTCAGGCAGAACCTTGCGCTTGACTTCATTGACCTTGACCTTGAAGACAACATCCTTGCCAGCAAGATCTTCAGCTGCATAATCCTTCGGGAATGTCAGGTGAAGCTCTTTCTCTTCACCAGCCTTGGCACCGATCAGCTGATCCTCAAAGCCCGGGATAAAGGAGCCGGAACCCAGCTCCAGGTTATAGCCCTCAGCCTTGCCGCCTTCAAACGGCTCGCCATCCTTGAATCCTTCATAGTCAATATTTACAGTGTCGCCCTTTTCAGCAGCACCATCGACTGTTTCCAGATCTGCATATGTCTTACGCATACGCTCGATCTCAGCATCGACATCCTCGTCCTTGACTTCTGTATCCTTCAGGTTGTAAGGCAGACCCTTGTACTCCGTAACTGTTACTTCCGGATAAACGGCAAATGTGAATGTCAGTTCAGCCTTCTCCGGAGAAACACTGTCGATCTTCAGCTGCGGCTGGGAGATCGGCTTGAGATTGTTCTCCTCCAGAGCAGCACGCATCCATTCATTGGCGTTGTCCTCAACTGCCTGGTACTCTCTCTCTTCCGGAGAAACTCTTCTCTCCAGCAGTGCCTTTGGTGCCTGGCCCTTGCGGAAACCATCAATCGTTACATTGCGGCAGATCTTGTTAAAAGCCTTGTCGACCGCCTTGGTCCATTCCTCACCATCGATGGTGACCTGCAGATCACCCGTTGATTTTTCTTTCAGTGTCCAATTTGACATAGTTATATTGACTCCTTTTTCCAAATCGCTTGCTAATTATAGCAAAGTTATCGCTGTCAAGCTACAAAATTGCAGGCTGGGTGCCAGGATACGGCACTGTTAGTATGGTACATCACACATTTAGCACTGTCAATACAAGAGTGCCAGAGTTTTTTCAGCCTAGGATAACCTTTTCCCCTTTGCATCAATCGCTGCAATCGCACTTCCACCATCCATCATTTCAGATACTTCCTTTGCACAAAGGTGCGCCACATCATATGCCTCATCTTCTTCATACATCAGCGGCAGGAACAGATACAGCTCATGGATCAATAATGTTCTGGCCATGTTGTAGTATGCAGGATTCTTGGAAAACCAGTTTTTAAGCAACGCATCCCCTTTTTGGAAAGCAGGCTGTTTTGCAATCGGTACAATATCTCCCGACCAGAAATCGTATTCACATCCATCTTTGTTCAAAGTGAATTCTTCGTTGATTCCCTGTTCACTCAGTCCCTCCATCAAAATGGCAGCCGCCTCCGGCAGAGGATTTCCAGCAAGATATGACTGGATTTCATTGAGATATTCCCGCAGGCTGCGTGAACAAAGTGCACTGGCTGCAGAAAGTGCCAGCGCAGGTTTGCCAGACAGCAGCTGCTGGATCAATGTATCTGCGCTTTCTTCTTTGACAGGGTCTGCTTCACTTTTTGCATACGCAAGATCTTTTGAGAGATCATGAAGCTTCTTCTCGGCATCTTCCGGGATATAGGGCATCTTCAGTTCCCGCTGCAGCAGGTACTCAGCTTCTCCATATTTTTTGTCATCAATTGCTGTTCTGATCTCAGCAATGATCTTATCATAGTAGTTTTCCATGGATTTTACTTTATCACAACTGCCAATGGCAAACAAAGAACCAGAAAGAAATGCTTCCGCTCATTGCAGCTGTGTTTTGATGCAATATGATACGTCAGTACAAGCAAACTGATACATTTTCAAATCAGTTAAGCTGAATGAATCAGCATTAATTGCCAATAAAAAAACTGCATTATACAGTGATATAACGCAGTTCATTCAAATAAATGTCCTGGAAGAGATTCGAACTCTTGACCACACGCTTAGAAGGCGTGAGCTCTATCCAGCTGAGCTACCAGGACAGCATTGTTATAGTACCAAAGGTGAACATAGATTGCAAGCAGAAATCAATAGCGCTCCAGGTGTGCCTCAATCTTTTTTCCATCCAGAATGACCCGCATATAGCTGGAACGGCTGCCATCCCGGTTATGCCAGATGGAACCAGGATTCAGCAGACGAATGCCTTCAATCGTATCATCAAATGGAACGTGGGTATGGCCGAAGCATACCAGGTCACAGCCATTCTGCTTTGCCAGTTTTGCAAGCATGTCATACCGGCCGAAGAAGAAATCCCGGTGGCCGTGTGTCAGCAGAATATGATGTTTTCCCAGATCGAAGATCCGATGCAGTGGATACACGCCATAAGCATCGTTATTGCCCTGCACACTGGCAAAGCCTGCCATCATGGATGCTGGCATTTCGCTGTCACCGCAGTGCTGGAAGGCATCATAGTCATGGTACTGCTGCTGCAGCCAGGCAAGCGGTTCGCGCAGACCGTGATTGTCAGAGACTAGAATGATCCGGATTTCTTTACTCATAGCACACGTAATTATAACCATTTCCCATCATCACGCACTTCTTTTTCGTGTAAAATGAAGACAGGAGAAATCAATATGCTGAATTTATATCCCTGGAACATGTGGATTCTTTGGGCTTCGATTGCCCTTGTGCTTGTGTTTCTGATCATTTTTGCCACACATGCCGTACCCCTGCTGAAGACTCTGAAGCAGATGTCAAAACAGATTGCTGCGCTGCAGACACGTCAGAAAGCTCTCACCATCCGCAAGGAAGCACTGCAGGAAAAAGCGGCGCAGGTGAAAAAGAGTGCTCGTCCGGCTCTGGTTCTGCTGCCCCTGCTGTATGCCCTGCATCAGCAGCGCCAGAAACATCCAGAGCAGGATATGAAAGAGGCTATAAATCAGGTCATGATGGACAGGCTGCGCAGGCAGAACCTGCATGACGTGCTTGCCTCACTGCACTGATGATAAAAAAACGTCACTGTGAATCAACTCTCTGATCCACGGTGGCGTTTTCATTTGTGTGCAGTGCTTCGTATACAAGATGTGCTGTTTCCTTCGGTACCACTTTGGCAATTTCCTCTTCCGGCGCTGCTTTCAGGTTGGTGAAATTTCCAAATGTCTTTAACAGCAGCCGTTTGCGCTTAGGACCAATGCCTTCAATTTCATCCAGAATGGACTTGGTCTGTGCCTTGGCACGCAGCTTGCGGTGATAGGTAATGGCAACCCGGTGCACTTCATCCTGCATTCTGGTCAACAGGAAGAACAAGGAAGAATCCTTGGGAATGTCAAACGTCTCACCATTGGTGTCCATCAGGGCATTGGTATTGTGGTGATCATCCTTGACCAGGCCCATGAGCTTGATCTTATCCAATATGCCCAGTGCATCCAGAATCTCTTTGGCTGCTTCGATCTGGGTCCAGCCGCCATCCACCAGGATGCCATCCGGCAGTCTGCCATTTTCATTGACCAGCCGGAAATAGCGGCGGTAGACAACTTCCTTCATGGAATCGACATCACTGTTGGCTGTATGCAGGCGGTACAGGCGGTAATCTTTTCGATCAGGAACACCATCTTCATAGACAACACATGCCGCAACCGTAAACTGGCCGGCAGTATGGGAGTTATCGAAAAGCTCCACCCGGTTCATCTCATGATTGGCCAGCCTGCTTAACTGTTCCACTGCCATTTCCGTTTCTGAATCCTGTTTTTCAACAGTCTGGAATTTCAGTTCCAGCTGCTTCTTTGCATTGTCAATGCACATCTCAATCAGCCGCTTCCGGTATCCCTTCTGAGGCTGTGTTACTTTGACATTGAGGATGGATGACATCTGTTGAACAGTATCTTCTTCAATTTCATTGGGAATAACAAGCTCACTGCTGGCTGGATGATCCTGGTAGTACTGCATGACAAAGGAAATGAATTCTTCTTTTGCATCACCATATAATGGGCGTAAACGGAATTCCTTTGACAGCACAGTTCCCCTTCTGACCAGGAAGCCGGCAATGGCAAGATAGCCTTTGTCAAGATACCAGGCAAAAACATCGAGATTGCCGCGGCTGTCCTGCTCGATCAGCTGTTGGTCCTTGGTGACAGTTGTCACACTTTCGATCATGTTTTTATAGACGGCTGCCTTTTCAAATTCCAATTGTTCACTGGCAGCCATCATCTTCTCCTGCAGCTGATGGACAATATCGCCGGTGTCACCGTTCATGAAGCGGGTGACCTGGGCTGCCATTTCCTTGTATTTCGCCGGATCAACGTCATAGACACACGGGCCAAGGCACTGACCCATATGGTAGTACAGACACAGTTTGGATGGCATGTGGACACAGCGCCGGAATGGATAGATGCTCTGCAGCAGTTTCATCGTATTGCGGGCAGCGGTCACATCCGGGAACGGGCCAAAGTATCTGGCCTTCTTATCTTTCTTCATATCCCGGGCAATGGTCAGGCGTGGATAGTCTTCATTGGTCAGCTTGATATAAGGATATGTGGAATCATCCATGAACTGGATGTTGTATTTCGGCCGGTACTTCTTGATCAGGTTGATTTCCAGAATGAGAGATTCCTGTTCATTCTTGGTCACAATGAAGTCAAAGTCTTCAATGTGGGAAACCATCTTGGTTGTTTTGAAGTCATGGGCACCGACAAAGTACTGGTTGACCCGGTTGTGAAGATCCTTTGCCTTTCCGACATAGATAATTTCCCCGTTTTTGTCCTTCATCTGATAGCTGCCAGGCGCATGGGGAATATTGCTGAGTTTTGCTTTGATATATTCTTTGTTCATTTACTTCATTGTCACAACCGTTGCACCGGTTCCTCCCTCTGATGGTGCTCCCAGCCGGAATTCTTTGACCTGTTTGTCACGGGCAAGGCGGGCATGCACAGCTTTGCGCAATGCACCGGAGCCATCACCATGGATGATGCGGAAACTCTTGAGGCCGTTGACCTTGGCTTCATCCAGATAGGCATCCAGCTGTTCCATCGCCTCATCCACATGCATACCGATCAGATTGCACTGAATCGGCATGGAAGAGAAAATGGAAGATCTGGCCATCTGCACGCGTGGTTCATCTTTGACATGCGCAATCACGTGATCACTTGGGACAATCTGATTTTTCTTCACCCGCATCTCTCTGCCATTGAACAGAATCGTGATATCTTTCTTCTCAATTTTAACAATCTCACACACGGTAGAAGACCCTTTCAGCTGTACAGCATCACCTACCTGATAGTCATGATTACGGGAAGGTGTGCTTTCCGGCATATCATTTTTGACAAGCTCATTCAGCGCATGGCGCTGGTTAATAGCCTCATGATAATGCGGTGTACTCTGCACTTTTCGCATCTGCTTCATGATGGCATCTGCCTTTGCACTGACCTTTTCAACATAGGCTCGGGCTTCTTCCTCTGCCTGATCCTGAATCTTTTCCTTCTGCGCATCCAGCTGTTTCTGCGTCGCTTCCAGCTGTGCTTTCATCTTTTTGTTTTCTTCAATTTCTGCATCCAGTTTCTGCTGCTTTTCCAGGTTCAGCTGCAGCTGTGCTTCCAGCCTTTCGATCAGTTTGTCTTCATCCGATTTTGCCTGTTCCTTCAGGAACGTTGCGTATTTGATGATACTTTTTGGAAGACCATAGCGCTGGGCAATGGCAAAGGCATTGGACTGCCCGGTCAGCCCTTCTACATACTGATAGGTCGGCTCCAGTTTTTCCATATCAAACTGCACAGATGCCAGCAGGATATCTTTATGACGTTTGCCATAGGCTTTCAGCCGGTTGTAGTGGGTTGTGGCAACGGTCATGCACTGGCGGCTGCGCAGCTCATTCAGGATGGCAATGGCAAGTGCCTCACCTTCACTTGGATCGGTGCCAGAACCCACTTCATCCAGCAGCACCAGTGATTTGTCAGTCGCATATTTGCAGATTTCTGCCTGGTGCATGACATGGGCACCAAAGGAAGACAGTGAAGAGACAACACTCTGGTCATCACCGATATCCGCAAATACTCTGTCAAAGTATGGCAGTGTGCAGGAAGCACATGTGACAGGCATGCCGGCATAGCTCATCATCACAAACATACCGATCACTTTCAGCGATACGGTTTTGCCGCCAGTATTCGGACCGGTAATCAGTAAGGTATGCTGGGGATCACACAAGTGGTAGTCATTGGCAACGACTTTGGCAGGATCAATGAGAGGATGGCGCGCCTTTTCAATGATGATCTTTTTCTCGTCAGTCATCACGGCACAGCAGGCATCATGTTCTTTTCCCCACCTGGCTTTGGCAAAGATGCCATCCAGAATGCCAAGTGTATTTACATTGGCAATTTCTTCGTCAGAAATGGCTTCCACAGCCTTGGAACAGTGAGTCAGAATCTTAGCAATCTCATCCTGTTCCCTGGCCAGCAGATGTTCCTTCTGATTATTCAGCGGCACCAGTGCAGCCGGTTCCACATAGCTTGCCATACCGGAGGCTGAGTCGCCATAGACCATACCGCCAAACATGTTTTTATCACTTGCTTTGACAAGTACGACGGATCTGCCGGCGCGGGTTGTGACGATGGAGTCTACGACGCTGCCCGCATGCTGGGAAAGAAAACGGTTGGCCGCCGCGGCGATCTCACCATCACAGCGGCGCAGATCGGCCCGTACATGGCGCAGGCCATCAGAGGCATTGTCCTTGACTTCGCCATAATCATTGAAGCAGTTCTGCAGCAGTCTGAGTACGTGCTCATGCACGATCAGTGAGGAAAACAATTCACTTAGTGCAGGATGTGCCACTTCACGCAATTCTTTTTCATAGTTTACCGCTGCCCGCACGCCTTCAATCAGGTGCATCTCACCAAGGAAATCCTGTTCACTCAGAATCCTGCCCCTGGCAGCACTTTCCAGCATAGGACGGATATCCTTGATGCCGGGAAACGGCATCGGACCAATATGAACCACACAGGAAAGTGCCTCTGAAATGCGGGCAAGATTGCGCCGGATCAGCAGCGGATCATAGGCAGGCTGACTGTTGGCAACTTCTTCTTTACCCAGTGAAAAGGCACAGTACTGCTCCATCTGTGCCTTGATGACATCAAGTTCAAGCGCCTTTTCCAGACTCATGAATTCCCCTCACTTCCTGTGGATGCGGTTGGTGCAGCCTCATCGATCTGGCTGCTGTCATAGTTATGTTCCTGAAGCCACTTGCGGATCGTTTCACGCTGCTGCGACTGCAGGCCGTTGGCATCCTGAAACAGCTCCAGGAATGCATCTGTACGGGTAAATGGCTCAATGTATGGTCCTGCCACTTCACTGACTTTATTCTCAACCGTACCAATCAGGGTTCCCTGAATCACGGCATTGCCATTGGCAAAAAGAGGCAGTGAAAGAATGACGCAGAACACCAGTGTCCAGATGATGGCAGCACCGGTCTGAAACAAGGCGCCGAGGATGGAAGAAATCATATGAATGCCGGGAATGCGCTGGATGCCTTTGGCAATATTTTCCAGCAGGGCAAAAATGATTTTGAGGGCAGCGAAAACAATCAGAAACCAGATCAGTTCATTGGAAAACTGATAGGCCGCATTGGCGATGGCGGTATTCTGCATAGCCGCTGCAGAACGCGGTAACAGATGTACAAAATCAGACAGGATCGGTGCCAGCAGCCATGCAATCCAGACCGAAGCCAGGGTGCCGGCAAGGTTGATCACAGCCCGCAGGATGCCCTTTTGCCAACCCAGGGCAAACATCAGTACATAGAAACATGCAAGTACAACATCAACGATCAGAAATGCCGCATCAGGAATCGTAATCATCGTGTGTCCTCCTTCCTTTTTTGGTTCTATTATACCCTGCACGTAAAGATCAGGCTAAAATAGAGCCATGTCAAATACAACAATAACACTGGCACTCACAAGCCAGCAGGCCCAGCTGCTTTATGAGAAACTGGGAGAATACAAACATCCCGCGCCTGCTTATGCACGATGGCAGCTGCGTCCTGAAAACTGTGTCATCACCTGCTATACCAGCGGCAAGACCGTGTTTCAAGGCAAGGATGCGCAAATCTATGCCTCCCCGTTCATGGCAGTTTCCAAGCCGGAAAACAAGGTATCAGCTGCAGTCACTGCACAAAACACAGCAGCGGATAATTTTCCTCAGGCTGGATCGGATGAGGTCGGCACCGGTGATTACTTCGGACCGGTCTGTGTCTGTGCCACGATTGTGGATGAAAGCACCCTGCCAAAGGTGAAGGAACTTGGGGTGCGTGATTCCAAGAAGCTGAGTGATGATGACATTCGTAAAATCGGTCCGCAGCTGGAACAGATCCTGCCGCATTCTTTGCTCATTGTCACACCGGCAAAGTACAACCAGGTGCACGAGCAGTACAACATCAATGCGATCAAGGCTCTGCTGCATAACCAGGCCTATGTCAACCTGAAGAACAAATATGGCCTGCCCTCTTTCTGCATGATTGACCAGTTCACACCTGAAAAGTCTTATTACCGCTACATCCGCGGGGCAAAGGAAATTCAGTATGGCATCCACTTCCAGATCAAAGCAGAAGACAAATATCCTTCTGTTGGGGCAGCCAGTGTCATTGCCAGATATGCGTTTTTAACGACATGGGATCAGATGGAACAGCAGTGGGATATGACATTCCAGAAAGGTGCCGGTGCTAAAGTTGATGAATGTGCACTGGCATTTGTGAGAAAGTATGGAATGGAAAAGCTTGGCCGGGTAGCCAAGCTTCACTTTCAGAACACACGTAAGTTACAGGAATATCTATGATTTTACATGCAGCCATGTGCTGCTTTTTCAATTCTCCCTGTATTCAGGATTGCACACTTTTTCCACATGGAGAACAACAGTATTTTCCAGCTGGACAAGCTCAATGCCGGCTGCCTTTAACATACGGCGGCTGGCAATGGTGGTATCTGTGTTCTGGTACTTGTCAGATTCATAGACAATTCTGCGGATACCAGCCTGGATGATCGCTTTGGCACATTCATTGCAGGGAAACAGAGAAACATAGAGTGTGCATCCGGATACCGGATACTTGGAATTCAGGATGGCATTCAGCTCGGCATGAACGACAAACGCATACTTTGTCTGTAAGATGGCACCTTCCCTGCTCCATGGGAAGACATCATCGCTGCATCCTTTTGGCATGCCATTATAGCCGACCGACACAACACGGTGGTTTTCATCTACGATGGCGGCACCTACCTGGGTGTTGGGATCTTTGGAACGAAGGGCAGACAGATGGGCAAGCCCCATGAAATACTCATCCCAGGTCAATACATCTTTTCTTTTTTCTTCCATTGGTTTCCCTCCATATTCATTTCTGTTTTTCAAGCAGAGCCAGCAGCTGCTGGAAGTATTCCGGCAGCGGTGCTTCAAATACCATGGTTCTGCCAGTTGAGGGATGGACAAGCGTCAGGCGGTATGCATGCAGCACCTGTCCCTGGGTGTCCATCAGTTTGCACTTATGGCCGTACTTTTCATCGCCAAGCACCGGATGTCCGCAGTACTTCATATGCACACGGATCTGATGGGTACGGCCGGTTTCCAGTTTGCATTCGATATAGGTTGTATCCCGGAATCTTTCCAGCACGCGGTAATGGGTGCGGGCAGATCTGCCATGGACATCTGTCACAGCCATTCTCTGCCGGTTGCGGGGATCCCGGCCGATCGGAGCATCAATAACTGCTGCATCTGTATCCAGAATGCCCTCCACAATCGCACGGTATTCCCGGTGGCATGTCTTATCTTCCAGCTGTTTTGCCAGGGATCTGTGGGCCGCATCATTTTTGGCAGCAACAAGACACCCGGTTGTATCTTTATCAATCCGGTGGACAATACCAGGCCGCAGTACGCCGTTGATGCCGGAAAGATCATGGCAATGATACAGAAGCGCATTGACCAGTGTGCCGTTTTCATGGCCCGGAGCAGGATGGACAACCATGCCTTTTGGCTTGTTTACAACGATAATATCGCTGTCTTCATACAGGATATCCAGCGGAATATTTTCCGGTTCAACCTGGAGTTCCTGATCAGCCGGGATTTCAGCTTCAATGACTTCCCCATCACTGAGCTTATAACTGCTTTTGACCGGTTTGTCATCCACCCTGACAAAGCCTTCATCGCACAAAGCCTGTACTCTGGTACGGGAGAGCTTCGATACAGAGGCAAGATAGCGGTCAATGCGGATCGGTTCTTCGGTTTCGACTGTAAATGTCTCAAGCATGCTGGTCCTCCTCTTTCAAAGATGCCAGAATGAGCATGATGACGCCGATGGTCAGGGCAATGTCAGCGACATTGAAGACAGGAAAGTTATAGCCAAAGGGATAGAAGTCAAAGAAGTCACGCACATAGCCAAGCCAGATGCGGTCGATCATATTGCCCGCCGCTCCGCCGATCATCAGTGCCAGTGCAAACAGGATCCACTTCTTTGGTTTTCTGGTGATGACATACCAGAGCATGACGCCAACTGCCACCGCAGATACTAATGCCAGCAGCTGTGTCTTGTCCGCAAAGACAGACCAGGCGGCACCGGTATTTTGCACATAGGTAAGATAGAAAAATTTAGGAATGACGGGAATACTCTGGGTCTGCAGTACAGCCGAATTCTGTACCATGAATTTTGTCAGCTGGTCCAGCACCAGCACAATTACAACGATAATGGCTGCAGTCATTGCGTTTATTTGCTCCTTTCGGTAAAGACGGCTTGTTCTTCCAGCATATATGGTTCATATCTTGCTGCATTCTTTTCATAAGCATGGTCAAAGTCTTCCGTGCTGTAGTCCTGATTCAAACGGTCAAGCAGGATCTTCTTCATGGCAGCACTGTCATGTGCACTGAAACTGCCCTCTCTGCTCAGCAGCACTCTGCTGTGCTCATCAGCCAGTACGATCTGCCAGCGAAACTGTGAAGTCTCGTTCATGGATGCAATCATACCGGCATCTGCTTCCTTCATGCAAAGCGGCATATCACTCGGTTCCAGACAGTCATCAATGGTCAGAACAAACAGGTCAAGGATGCCTTTGGATACAAATGAGACAGTCACTTCGCGATGGGCAGCACTGTGCAGCTCATCCTTCTGCCATACCCTGTCCTTGACAATAAAAAGAAAAGTTCCGCGGTTATAATCCACCCAGATGCCATCCGGACTGCCCGCCAGTTTCTTACTGATTTCTTCCATATTCATAGCGCAGATATTCTAGCATAGAAACAATAAAAAAAGACACAGTCAGTGCTGTGCCTCATAGGCACTCAGAGCCTTGGCAATCTGGTCCGGACAGGATGTCGGCTTGATCCCGCAGGTGATGCCATCCAGACGGGAAATCACATCTTCCACCTTCATGCCTTTCAGCAGAGCACCGATTCCCTTGAGATTGCCATTGCAGCCGCCGATCACTTCCAGATTCTGAACCGTGTCAGTGTTTTCATCAATGTCAAACATCATCTTGACGGAACATGTACCCTTGGGACTGTATTCAAAATGTTTCATAGAATCCCTCCATCCACAGTTTAGCACAATCTGTGTACAAATCTGCAGAATGTGCTATTTTGGATAGCATGGAAATAACGGACTTTAAAGAGCCGCTGCAGAAAGCACTGGCAGCGATGCATATTGTTTCTTTTGCCAGAGTGCAGGACACAATGAAAGATGTTCTGGATGGCCGTGATCTGCTTGTCAATGCCCCGACCGGTTCTGGCAAGACACTGGCGTATCTTCTGCCATTGCTGCAGAAGATGAAATCCCAGGGAAAAGGACGCCATCTGCCCCATGCTTTGATCCTGGTGCCGACCAGAGAACTGGCCATCCAGACTGCTGCCACTGCCAGAAAGCTTCTTTCATATGAGGAAGGCATACGTACGGCAATATTGACTGGCGGCGTGGATATGCAGGCACAGATCCGCTCTTTTCACCATGGTGCTGATCTGGTGATCGGCACGCCTGCCCGCATCAAGGATCATCTGCGCCGGCATACACTGAAAACGCAGGAAATGGAAAGTGTGGTGCTGGATGAATGTGATGTCATGCTTTCCATGGGCTTTGTGCAGGATGTCATGGATATTCTCAATGATCTGCCAGTGCATCAGACCCTGCTGTATTCAGCAACCTTTACGCCTGCTGTGCTTTCCCTTTCTCACCAGATCCAGAAAGATCCCATCCAGGTCACTGTGAAGCATGATGAGGCAATGGCGCAGCATATTGCCATCCATGCCCTGATCACACCGGAAAACCGCAAGCTGGATGCATTGAAAAACATCCTGAAAGCAAAACATGCCCTGGTCTTCTGCAATACAAGAAAAACATGTGCGTTTGTAGCAGATCATCTGCCTCAGGCAAAGGCAATCCATTCAGAAATGGACATGAAGGAGAGAAAGGAAATCATGGCCGATTTCCGGAGTGGAACATTACCGGTACTTGTGGCAACCGATGTTGCGGCAAGAGGCATCGATATTCCTTTTGTTTCACTTGTGATCTGCTATGATCTGCCGGATGATCACGACAGTCTGATCCACCGGGTTGGGCGTGCATCCCGTGATGGCAGACAGTCTGATGCATGGATCTTTCTGACTCCTGCCCAACAGAATGCAGATCTGGAAGGCATTCTGCATCAGGAAGTACAAAGAACAAAGATGCAGCGGAAACCGCGCCGGAAATAGCTATTTTGTATTCTGCAGGATTTCTCTCAGATCATCCCGGTAATCTTCCACCAGCTTGATCCTGCCATCTTCTTCATAGAGAACCAGATCCCCAATCTCATACATCAGTTTCACATTGATCTGGTCAACCAGCACACTTGGCATCACGCCTTCTGGCAGCGTGATGTTTTTCTTTTGCAGCAGATCCTGGAGAATATTCTTTTCGCTATTTGTTAACAAAGGCTCTGTTTGTTCTGTGAGATTGCTTTCTGATGGTTGTGTCTTCTCTTCCAGCTCTGCCGCTTTCTCTTCTTCCGTTAACAAAGCCTCTCTTGTCACAGTGGCATCCTTGCGAATCTGTTCCAGGTGCTTTTGATCGATGCGGATGGCATGTGCTTTGCAAAGATATTCCTGCATTGCCTGAACAATCTCATGCCTGTCATCCGGACATACATCTTTACGCCGGCAGGAAAGATGCTGCAGGTGACGCACTTCTATTTCACACTGCTGCAGCAGCTTTTTCGCTTTGTGCTGCATGGCAGAACTGTATACATAGAACGGGCCATACCAAAGTCCATTGCGGCAGTGATACGCTGTGTATGCATCAACCTGAACATCACGGTCCTGCTGTATGACAGAAACAAATGGCAGACCGGCAAACAGATGCAGACTGCCTTCCTGCACCGCACCAAAAAGAGCAGGATATTTTACCTGCATGGCACGCATGCCAGCGATCATCATATTCTCTCTCTCGGGGGTGGAAAGATCATCCGGGATCTGATACCCGGCAAGTTTCTGCATCGCTTCCAGGGCGGCGGCATCATCCGGATTCGTGATCTTTTTGAACAGTCTCTGTTTCGCCAGCATGTGGTCTGCCAGCATGGCAGTCTGTTTTGTGGATATACCGTAGTAAATGGCATCATCCCAAAGCCATTGCACACATTGCTGTGCAAACCGGTTATCCTGTTTGGCCACCATAGCTGCCGCATGCCACATCTGTGCAAAACCATCCATTGGATCTTTTGTGCCAATCTGGTTGGCAAGTTCCGCAAACAACAGAGTCCAGTATACTCTTGTGCCCGTCACAGCTTGATGGCGGCGCCATTTTGTGCGAAAGGAGAAATAGCCTCTCAATACATCATAAGGAAGCTCCTGATAGGTTGGATATGTGCATGCAAAGGTGCGCTGGCAGTCGTAGTCATCTGTAAAGTATGCAAGATATTTTCCCTGTCTGACAAAGTTGATATCACGTTCATCACGGCAGAATGGCATGGCTTCATACATCTGCTTCATGGTCAAAACAGGCCGTGGAATCCCATGGCTGCCCAGCTGCAGATCATCCTGTATGTCATCCTGATTTCTGTCTGCCATCTTTCCTTCTCCTTTTGTGTATCTTACCTGCTGTGATCTGTTTTGCAATGGGAAAGAAAAGACAGCCAAGCGGCTGTCTGATGATGAGAAATGATACTTTGCTCAGTAATTGACCTTACGTACTTCGAAGAAAGACTGCGGATGCTGGCAGACCGGGCATACCTTCGGAGCGGTCTTGGAAACAACCGTGTAGCCACAGTTGCGGCACTGCCATGTAACTTCATCCTTCTTAACGAAGACTTCCTTGTTCTGCAGGTTGGCCAGCAGCTTGTTGTAGCGTGCTTCATGGGTATTCTCCACGGTTGCAACACCTCTGAATCTTGCCGCAATCTCCTTGAAGCCTTCCTCATCCGCAACCTCAGCGAACTCCTTGTACATCTGTGTCCACTCATAGTTCTCGCCGGCTGCAGCCTGCTTCAGATTATCTTCTGTATCATGGATACTGCCGCCCTGCAGATACTTGAACCACAGCTTGGCATGTTCCTTCTCGTTCAGTGCTGTCTCAGCAAAGATCGCCGCAATCTGCTCATAGCCATCCTTCTTTGCCTGACTGGCAAAGAAATCATACTTTGTGCGTGCCTGGCTCTCACCAGAAAATGCTGTCATGAGATTCTGTTCTGTTTTTGAACCTTTCAATTCCATATCAAGTGATCTCCTTTTGCAGATACAACTGCTGTCTTCAGTTTAGCACAATTTTTCCAAAATTCTTCAAAGAGAACGCATGCCAATTTTACCAAACAGTTTCCGTCCTCTTGTAAACAGAAGTGCTCCCATCCCGGCAAGAAACAGCAGGATGACGGAGATGGCAAGATCAAGCCGTCCGCTGGCAAGCATGACTGCCTCAACAATATAAACTGTATAGGAAACAGCCATGGATGTCAGCAATGCTCTGGTCAGTCTTCCCTTTGCAAAACTTGGATAGCGAAGAAAGAAATACAGGCTGATCATTGCTGTGTTGACGCATGCTGTGATCATGGTCAGCAATGCATAGCCAAACATGCCGGTTTCCACATGCCAGCGCACTGCCAGCACCATCATGCATGCAGCGGAAAACGGGATCGAACTGGCAATGCTGGCACATAGTCTTGAAAACAGAATATCTGATGGGTCAATAGGCATCGACAGCAGAATCCACATCTGTTCCTGATCACTGGCAAAAGCACTGGCAAGATCCATGCTGGAATGCGTAAAAAACAGCAGGATGATCAGAATGTTGATAAACGATGATGCATCATCTTTTGCCGGTATGATGGTGAGCAGATCCCGGTTGGCAAACAGCAGCGCACTCATCACGGCCATCATCAGCAGACTGCTGTGATGGGAAAACCACAGGCCTGCATCCCGGAATGATTCTTTCAGAAACAGATGCAGCAGTGCCTGCAATGGACTGCGCACATGCGTTTTGGCATCTGCCTGTGAATCGATATTACCTGTGGAGACTGGCATTTTTGCCACGGGGTCAGACAGCCAGAGCAGCAGCAGAATAGACACGCCTGCATGAATCAGAATGGCAGCGATGCAGGCAGAAGCATCCTGGCGGCCGATGCCATCTGCCATCCAGTCAATTACAAACAGGATGCGATGCACAATGGGATCCATATTCTGGGTCGTACTGATGGTTTCAAAAAGAAAAGCACCGGCAATCATCAGAATCACAAGCAGGATATTCAGCAGGTTTTCCATGCGCTGCTGACTGCGGTGATGCAGGGATGCCTTTCTCATGATATAGCCAAGCAGTGCTCCCAGAGCACTTGGCAGAAGCGGGAAGCAGATGGCACATAATACCGAAAGAAGATGAAAATGCCATGGTGCATTCTGGCTGCTGTTTACAAGCAGAAACAAGGTAATCAGAAAGGCCAGAGAATACACATACTGGCTGATGAGAAAGACTGTCCAGCGCACAGCATTAACGGTGCCCGCCTTGATCGGCATGGCCTTGAGCATATCGTCATCTTTGCGGCGGGAAAAGACAGCGTGGAAGGCAAAGACGCCAAATAACATGATCAAAATAGAATCACCGCCCAGCAGCTGAAACAGGCTGTCGGCCGGAAAGCCATCATCCAGCATGAAAGAGCCATAAGCCAGCCCGCAGAAAATCAACAGTGCCTGGACCACCAGCAGCGCGCCGATACCGGACAGACTGCCGTTTTTCCCCGTATTGTACTGGTTTTTCAGCTGTACTTTCAGCAGAATGCCAAACGGTGTCATTGCGCGCTGCCAAGAAAGATCTCTTCCAGGTTCTTTCCGCCCTGCAGCAGCTCTTTTGTACTGCCCTGCATGATGATACTGCCATGGTTCAGAAAGGAGATGCTGTCACAGAGATTTTCCACGACATCCAGAACATGGCTGGATAAAAAGACGGCACCGCCATCTGCGCACAGTTCATGCATTTTCTGTTTCAGCATCCAGGCAGCTTTGGGATCCAGACCGACAAAAGGCTCATCCAGTACCAGAAGCTTTGGCTTATGCAGCAATGCTGCGCAGAGTGCTGCCTTTTGCCTGGTGCCATGGGACAAGGTATTGATCTGTGCGCCCAGCTTGTCATGGATTTCAAAATCCGTGCACAGTTGCTGGATTTCTGCTTCTCTCTGCATTTTGGATACGCCAAAGATATCGGCTGTAAAGTCAAGAAATTCCCGCACAGTCAGATGTTCATAGAGATCCGGATTATCCGGCAGATAGGCCAACAGCTGCCGTGTCTGTAATGACTGCTCAGAAACATCCATGCCATCGATCCAGATGGTTCCCTTTTCTGCTGGCAGAATGGAAACAAGCGTGCGCATCAGGGTTGTCTTGCCGGCCCCATTGGGACCGATCAGGCCATAGATCTGCCCCTGGGCAATGTTTAAGCTGACACCATGCAGTACTTCTGTGCTGCCAAAGGACTGGTGCAGATTTTTGATTTCGACGATATTCATGACAACCAATATTGTAAATCATGCCTGCCGTGATAGGAAACAGGAAAAGAAAAGCAGTACGGTATTACTCATCCGTACTGTTTGGATTTTCTTTGACCAGAGGGATTTCAAACCAGAATGTACTGCCTTTGCCTTCTTCACTGTTAACACCGTATGGGAAGCCATGCAGATCCAGGATCTGCTTGACGATGGCAAGACCAATACCGGACCCTTGTGAAACACGCACATGTTCTTTGTCAATCTTATAGTAGCGGTCCCAGATATCTTTCAGCTTGTCAGCCGGAATGCCTTCACCAAAGTCCTGTACTTCTGTGCGTACTTTGTCATTCTGCTTCTGTACACGCACAATGATGTGCCTGTTTTTACCGGAGTAGTTGATGGCATTGATCATGAAGTTATTGAAGACCTGCTCCATGCGCTTCTGGTCCGCATTGACAACCGTACCTTCCTCAATCTGCTGCTCAATGACGAAGCCATCCTGGTACTTGTAGACATCGTATTTGCGCATCTGAATCTCAATCATTGCGCCCAGATCGAAGTCTTCCTTCTGCAGAACGATCTTGTTTTCCTGCAGCTTTGACAGATCGAGCAGATCATTGACCAGATTGTTTAAGCGCTTGGATTCATCGATGATCACCTGCAGATTTTCATCTGTCTTTTCTCCCGGCAGATCGCGCATCATTTCTCCATAGCCGGTAATCATCGTCAATGGTGTGCGCAGATCGTGAGAAACATTGGCGATCAGATCACGCTTTGCCTTGTCCGCTTTCTGGATATCATTGGCTGCGGCGGACAATGTCTCGTTGAGTTCCTGGGCTTCCAGATACTGGTTTGTCTTGGGATCGCAATGGTACTCACCTTTTGGCAGCTGTTTGGCCGCATTGTTAATTTCACTCAGCGGTCTGGCAATGCCATGGTAGATCAGCCATGTCAGTACAACCACCGCGGCCAGAATCATCAATGAGATGCAGACCAGCTGTTTGGTCAGGGTGCTGATCGTCGCATTGATCGGAGAAATACCGCTGTAGATCATAATCACGGCATTGCCCTGTTCACCCTTGGCAATACGGGCATAGACAATGCTTTTGAAGGCATTGCCGTGACCGGAATTCTTCAGGCTTGACTGCACAGAATAATAGGTCTTGTTATTGGACATCTGGGCATAGCCGATCAAGGATGCCGTGTCTTCCACGGACATATTCTCGAAGGCATCACACATCTGTGAGCGCATCGTAAAAGTATCTGATGCATAGCGTACGGAGACGCACACATCATTCTGAACGCCTTCCTGCAGGATCACATTGCCAAGATCATCACTGTCAATCTCACTGACAATCTGATCACCGACAGCCTTGACCGCGTCTACCTTGGAGTGCTCATACATCGGTTCCAGAAGACCTACCTGGAAAACAAACAGAAGACAGATCAATACTGCTGCAAAGATGATCAGATAACGGCCGATCTTCCACCTGAGACTAACTTTCTTTTTCAAAACGATACCCCACCCCGCGCAGTGTCACGATATCTCTGGCATATTCGCCAAGATTCTTCCGCAGCAGCTTGATATGTGTATCCAGTGTACGGTCATCGCCGAAGAAGTCATAGCCCCAGACATTCTGCAGCAATTGTTCACGGGTTAAAGCAATGCCGGCATTGTGGGCAAGATAAGCCAGCAGTTCATACTCTTTTGGAGAAAGCTGCACGCGCTTGCCATCAATGGTAACGGTACGGGCAGAGAAGTTGATCTCCAGACCGCCGGAGCGCAGCACTTCCCCTGCTTCTGTGACTGGCGATACACGCTTGAGAATGGCATGGATCCGCATCATCAGTTCCTTGCTGGAAAACGGCTTGACAACATAGTCATCCACGCCGATATCGAAACCATGGATCTTGTCATACTCTTCGCCAAGGGCACTGAGCATGATAAACGGCATACGGGGATGCGTCTTCTTGATTTCCTTGACTGCCGAAAAGCCATCCAGATTCGGCATCATGATATCCATGACACACAGATCATAGTTGTTCTTTTCACACTTCTGCACCGCCTCCAGGCCGTCTTTTGCCTCATCCGTCTGGAAACCTTCATATTCTGCGTATTTCCGGATCATGTTCCGGATCTTTTCTTCATCGTCTACGATCAATATTCTGGTCATAAGCCACTCTCCTTAGCGCTGTTTCTCGTGTTATTGTATCGGCTTAATGTGACGGCTGTGTGATGAATTCAGATTTTTTCACAGGCATCTGCCACCGGGGCAATGCCATCTACGATCAGATCTTCAATGGTACCGGCATCAGCAGCCTGGGCAATGCGCGGATCCAGCGGGATCTGACTCAGCACAGGCAGATTGTGTCTGGCGGCAACTTCTTTGGTATTGCCTTTGCCAAACGGATAGATCTTTTCATGGCAGTTCGGGCACTCCACGTAGGCCATGTTTTCTACCAGGCCAAGGACATTGATGTGCATCTGTTCTGCCATATTGATTGCTTTCTCGACGACCATGCCGACCAGATCCTGCGGTGTGGTCACAACGATGATGCCATCCAGCGGATAGGACTGGAAAGCGGTCAGCGGTACATCACCGGTTCCCGGAGGCATGTCGACAAACATATAGTCGACATTGTCCCAGAGCACTTCGGTATAGAACTGCTTGAGCAGGTTGGTGACGATGGCAGCCCGCCAGATCACCGGTGTTTCATCATTGTCCAGCATCATGTTGGTGCTGACAACCTGGATGCCATTCTTGGTAACAGCCGGGTAGGCATACGTGCCGTCTCCCATCAGCTTGTCATGGATACCGAATGACTTTGCCTGGCTTGGGCCGGTAATATCACCGTCAATCACAGCAGCGCGGTATCCCCTTCTGGCCATTTCTGATGCCAGCAGGCTTGTCACAAAGGACTTGCCGACGCCGCCCTTGCCAGACACAACGCCGATCATATGGCGGATGACGGTCTTATCCTTTGGTTCCAGATGGAACGAAGCCTGGCCACTGCGGGAAGCGCAGTTGCTGCCGCAGCTGTCACAGTTATGATTGCAGTTCTCCGGATTCTGATTCTGTTTCTCACTCATATTGATAATCTCCTTCAAATTCCAGAAATCATTGTAGCAGATCGCTGTTTAATTGCATGGATTGTGCATGTCTCTTCCTTCATATGGTGATCAGGTGCACATCGTGCTACAATACTCCCGTTAAAAAAGGAGGCCTATTCATGGCTGGTTATGTAGTCGTTGGAACCCAGTGGGGAGATGAAGGCAAAGGCAAAGTTGTTGATCTGCTGGGAACACATGTAAACATGGTGGTCCGCTATCAGGGCGGCAATAATGCCGGACATACGGTTGTTGTCAATGGAAAGAAGACAGTGCTGCATCTGCTGCCAAGCGGCATTCTCAATCACGATGCACTCTGTGTCATCGGACCTGGTGTTGTTGTCAATCCGTTTGTTCTGTTCAAGGAAATTGATACGCTGGAAGCACAGGGTGTCAAGTGCGATCATGTCAGAATTTCTGACCGCGCCCATATCCTGATGCCGTATCATGTCAGACTGGATGAATTGGAAGAACAGAGAGCTTCCAAATACCGTGTCGGCACCACCAAGAACGGCATTGGTCCCTGCTATGCAGATAAGTATTCCCGCATCGGTCTGCGTATGTGTGATCTCAAGGACTGGGACGTATTCCTGGATAAACTGAAGGATACGCTGGAAATCAAGAATGCCGAAATCACGAAAGTCTTTGGCGGTGAACCGTTCGTCTATGATAAACTCGTCAAGGAATTTGAGCCGATCCGTGACCGCATTTCTCCAATGCTGTGTGATGCGACGGACCTTGTCAACAAGGCTCTGGCAGACAACAAAGTTGTGCTGTTTGAAGGCGCCCAGGCAAACATGCTGGATATCAACTATGGCACCTATCCGTTTGTGACCTCTTCCTCTCCGACCGCTGCCGGTGTACTGGAAGGTGTGGGTGTCGGCCCGAAGGCACTGGATCATATCATTGGCATTGTCAAGGCATATTCCACACGTGTTGGGGAAGGCCCGTTTGTCACAGAACTTCTGGATGATACAGGAAAACTGCTGCGTGAAAAAGGTGCTGAGTATGGTGCTACAACCGGACGGCCGAGAAGAGTCGGGTGGCTGGATCTGCCGGTTGTCCGTCAGGGTGTCAGAATCAATGGCCTGACGGAGCTTGCCATCACCAAGATCGATATTCTCTCCGGCTTTGACAAACTGCCTGTGTGCATCGGCTATGACATCGATGGCAAAGTCTATGACACTGTGCCGGCATCTCTGGAAGTCTATGGCAGAGCAAAGCCTGTCTACAAGGTTTTCGATGGCTGGAAGGAAGACATCTCTCATGTCACCAGGTTTGAGGACCTGCCGGAAAACTGCCAGAAGTATGTCCGTTTCATTGAAGAATACTGCGGTACAAAGATTGCCCTTGTTTCGGTCAATCCGGAGCGTGAAGGCAATATCATTCTTTCCAAACTGATATGATTGATAAATTCCAGATTGAAATCTGTGCCGGCAGTCTGAGCGATCTGTTAACTGCGGATGCATTTGATGAAGTTGACAGAGTTGAATTCAACAGTGCTCTGGAACTGGGCGGGCTGACACCCTCCTATGGCTCTTTCCTGCAGGCAAGAGAAAAATCAAAAAAGCGCATCATCTGTATGGTGCGGCCAAGAGCAGCTGGCTTTGTCTACAACGAAGATGAAAAGAATACAATGTTCCGTGATGCCCAGCTGTTTCTGGATGCCGGTGCCGATGGCATTGTGTTTGGCTTTCTGAATCCGGATCATACAGTTGATGAAGAAACGACGGCAAAGATGGTGTCTTTGATCCATGGCTATGGCAAGGAAGCTGTCTTCCACAAGGCATTTGATGAAACACCGGATCCCTTCCAGGCGGCACAGACGCTGATCAATCTTGGTGTGCAGCGTATTCTGACTTCCGGCCAGAAGGCAGATGTCATCGCAGGGATTGATCTGTTGACAAAGCTGCAGAATGCGTATGGCTCTCAGATTGAAATCCTGCCGGGCGGCGGTGTCAAGGCTGACAACATTGTTGCCCTGCTGGATACAACCGGATGTATGCAGTTTCATATGAGTGCGAAAGAAACAAGGAATGACAGCGGCAGCTATCCGGCAGTCAGTGCTGACAATATCCGTAAAGTGCTTGTGAATCTGCAGGCTGCTCTGCATCAGGAAAATACCCTGACCAGGGAAGATCAGGATATGCTGAGAAATGACAGCTTTGAAAACATTGACTGGAATGATGAGGATGAGCGTCCCTGAGTAAGAAAAAACAGAGGTGAACCGACATACAGCGGTCCGCCTCTTTTTATGTTCTTTTGCTTTTGTTACTGCACTGCCTGCTTGGCCAGCTTTCTGGCAGTTTCGATGTCAGAGGCAATAATGACAACAATCTTGTCTGTTCCATTGTCTTCCATCACGGCATTGGAAATCTTGAAGATTTCCGTGGCATCATAGACATTTGTCTGTGTTTCCAGATTCTTGAGATAGTTCTGAATATCGGTTTTGGCATTATCGAAGTCGGTGACGTAGAAGACACCGACTGTATCAGCCGTGCCGGTGTTGCTCATCAGCACCGCTGCATCGCTGTACAGATCATCACCTGAGAAGATCATGCCTTTGACAGTGCGGTTTTTCAATTGTTGCAAAGAATCTGTCAATGACAGTTTTTCCGCGATTTCATCAGCCTCGATCAGTGCCTGGGAAGCTGTTGTTGCGGATGGTGAGGCACTGCTTTTTACGGCAGAACAGCCGCAAAGACTCAGCACCATCAATGCACAGGAAACACATTTGCGTATCTTACTGCGTAAACAGGTCATCATTTTTCTTCTCATCCTGATTAAATGCAGGCAGATCGGGCAGCTCATCCAGACTCAGCAGCTGAAACGCATCCATAAATTCATTGGTCACAGAATACAGAATCGGCCGGCCAGGTGCTTCTGAGCGTCCGTCTTCCTTAACCAGTCCTCTTGCGATCAGCTTTCGTAACATGGCATCGGCACTCACCCCGCGGATTTCTTCAATCTCCACACGGGTGACCGGCTGTTTGTAGGCAATGATTGCCAGCGTCTCCAAAGCTGCCTGGGAAAGCTGTGTTTTGACATCTTTGGAAAACAGTCTGGCTGCATAGGTATGGACAAAAGCCTTGGTCAGAAACCGGTAAATATCACCATAGCGGACAACTTCCAGGCCGCGGTCATCACTCTGCCAGACTTTCTGCAGCTGTGCAAACAGTTCTTCTGCCTGTTTTTCACTGACACCAAGGGTATCTGCTGCCTGGGCAGCTGTCAAACCCTCATCCCCGGTCACAAACAGAAGACCTTCCAGCACAGCGAGCTGTCTTTGGTTTAACTCTGCAGCAGCCTGCAGATCTGTTTCATTCTGTTGTTCTGCCAGTTGTTCACTCATGCCTTCCCTCCTTTGCCAAACCAGATCACATCATTTTCATCGACATTGAATACCAGAATGTGCAGACGGGCAAGATCCAGCACGCTGAGAAAGGTGGCAATGGCCTTTGGCAGGGAATCTCTGCAGTCATCCAGCAGTGTTTCAAAGCGGAATGTATCCGGCAGTCTGTCCAGCCTTGCCCGCACTTCCAGTTCACGGTCCTCAATTGAGATTTCCCTGACAGAAAAAGAACGCTCCTGGGGATGGCTCAGCTGAATTCTGTGCAGCATCCGCTGCATGGCCTTTAACAGATCATATGGAGATCCCTGTACCGGCTGATCTTCCCGCTGTGTGCGGTATTGATCTGCCTCCATACTGAGCGGCTTGCCCATCAGCTGCTGGCGGCTCTCAAACATCTGGGCAAGCGCAGTACTGGCTTCTTTATACTGCTGGTATTCCAACAGCCGTCTGACAAGTTTCTGACGGGGATCTTCCTCATCCTGAGGCAGCTCATCCTGCTTTCCCGGCAGCATCATCCTGCTTTTATATTCGATCAATGATGCCAGCTCTGCCAGATACTCTGAGGCAATTTCCAGATGCAGCTGCTGCATGGAATTCAGATACACCATGTACTGATCACACAGCACGCTCATATCCAGATCGAGCAGGTCCAGCTTCTTCTCTTTGATCAGATGCAGCATCAGATCCAGCGGTCCGTCAAATTTGTCAATCGTTACCGTAAACTCGTTCATAATCGAACACGATTATAACAAACCGGTTCTCAGAATACAAAACCAGCAGGCTTCCACGGTACAGAAAAAGGACTCTGTATCTGCAGAGTCCCTGAGGTTGTTACTTGACGACGATATTGACGATCTTGCCAGGTACGACAATTACCTTGACAACGTTCTTGCCTTCCAGATGCGGCTTGACGGAGTCCAGGTTCATGGCTTCCTGCTGCAGTGTATCCTTGTCAACAGTGCGGTCAGCCTCAAACTTACCTCTCATCTTGCCATTGACCTGTACGGCAATGACAGCCTTGTTCTGCACAAGTGCCTTTTCATCATATGACGGCCATGGCTCATAAGCACAGCTGCCTTCATGGTGCGTCAATGTCTGATACAGCTCTTCACCAAGATGAGGTGCAAAGCATGAGAGCATCAACACGAAATTAGCCAGCATCTTCCGGTTGACCTTGCCGTTCTTGTAGCAGTCATTGATGAAGATCATCATCTGCGAAATGGCAGTATTCAGGTTCAGTGTCTCAATATCACTGGTCACCTTCTTGACCGTATAGTTGTAGGAATAGTTCAGTGCCGGTGTTGCTTCATCGGTGACCATATCTGCATCATTGCACAGTCTGTAAACACGGTCGAGCCACTTCCTGGCACCATCCATGCCCTTTGTGGACCATGGCAGAGAGGCATCCAGCGGACCCATGAACATTTCATAGACACGCAATGCATCCGCACCATGGGAAGCAACCAGTTCATCCGGGTTGATGACATTGCCCATGGACTTGGACATCTTGACGCCGTTTTCACCAAGGATCATGCCCTGATGGAACAGCTTCTGGAATGGCTCCGGGTTCGGGACAACCTTGATATCATACAGGAACTGATACCAGAATCTTGCATACAGCAGGTGCAGGACAGCATGTTCCGCACCGCCGATGTACAGATCCACCGGCATCCAGTGATCCAGCAGTTTCTTGTCGGCAATGGCATCCGGGTTATGCGGATCCAGATAGCGCAGATAGTACCAGCAGGATCCTGCCCACTGCGGCATCGTATTGGTTTCACGCTTGCCTTTGACGCCATCGATCTCGACATTCAGCCAGTCCGTGGCATGGGCCAGCGGTGATTCACCATCATCACTCGGCAGATAGTTCGGCACAACCGGCAGTTCCAGCGGCAGATCATTCATCTCAACAGTACGGACTGTACCGTCTTCCATGTGGATGATCGGAATCGGCTCGCCCCAGTATCTCTGTCTGGAGAACAGCCAGTCTCTCAGCTTGTAGGCTACCTGGGCATTGCCGCACTTGTGCTCTTCCAGCCATGCAATCATGGCCTTGATGGCATCGTCCTTGTTCATGCCATTGAGCCACTCACTGTTGATATGCACACCGTCCTGTGTCCAGGCTTCCTTGGAGATATCACCGCCGGCCAGCACCGGGATGATCTCCAGGCCGAATTTCTTAGCAAAAGCATAGTCACGCTCATCATGGGCAGGTACAGCCATGATGGCACCGGTGCCATGGGTTGCCAGTACATAGTCAGAAATCCAGATTGGAATCTTCTTGCCATTGACCGGGTTGATGGCATAGGCACCTGTGAATACACCGGTCTTGTCCTTGTTGAGCTCAGTGCGCATCAGGTCAGACTTCTTTTCTGCTTCTTTGCGGTAAGCATCCACAGCAGCCTTCTGCTCTGGCGTCGTAATTTCTTCAACAAACGGATGTTCCGGTGCCAGCACACAGTATGTAGCACCAAACAATGTATCGCAGCGGGTTGTAAAGACTGTAAACTCCTTGTTTGTGCCATCGACCCTGAAGACAACATTGGCACCCACAGACTTGCCGATCCAGTTGCGCTGCATTTCCTTGGTGGATTCCGGCCAGTCAAGATCATCCAGGCCTTTCAGCAGCTTTTCTGCATAGGCAGTAATCTTCATGACCCACTGGCGCATCGGTTTACGGATGACCGGATAGCCGCCGCGCTCACTCTTGCCGTCAATGACTTCCTCATTGGCCAGCACAGCTTTCAGCTGCGGGCACCAGTTGACCGGCATATAAGCCTCATAAGCCAGTCCTGCCTCATACATCTTGAGGAAGATCCACTGTGTCCACTTGTAGTAGTCAGGATCACAGGTACGGATTTCTCTGTCCCAGTCATAGGAGAAGCCCAGTGACTTGATCTGCTTGCGGAAGTGGTCGATGTTCTGATACGTGAACTCCTCAGGATGATGTCCGGTCTTGATAGCATACTGCTCGGCCGGCAGACCGAAGGCATCAAATCCCATCGGGTGCATGACATTATAGCCCTGCATCCGCTTCATTCTGGCCACGATATCGGTGGCAGTATAGCCCTCCGGATGGCCTACATGCAGACCCTGTCCACTGGGGTAGGGAAACATATCGAGTACATAGTACTTTGGCTTGCTGAAATCATAGGCATCCGTCCGGAAGGTCTTGTGATCTTCCCAGTACTTCTGCCACTTCTGTTCAATCGTCTTGTGATCGTATGGCATATCGTTCCTCCTGATAAACAAAAAAGCATCCCTGATCTAAGGACGCTTGCACGTGTTACCACCTTAGTTCGCATATCATGCGCACTCTTTCCGCTTGTTAAGGCTGCCGGCTCAGCCGCTGCTCCAAAGCCCAGTTCATACTCTCTGCCATACCGGATCTCACCCACACCGGCTCTCTGTACTGTCAGAAGCAATACTACTATCTCTTTTTCTTCACAGCATGCCCATCTTACCATCAGTCATGAAAAACTTCAATGGGCCAGACCGCTCAGATCTTCCACAATCCATTTGGGATGGACACTGTCATTGATGCCGGAGTCGTAGATGGATGAGCCAAGGGTTACATAGGCAGTATCCATTTTCAGCCGGATCGCCGGAACAATATCCTTCTGGAAATCATCACCCATATACACGGCATCTTTGGGTTCACAGCCGGCATATTTCAAAGCAGAGGCCATCGTAATGACACTTGGCCTGCCAAAGTCCAGGCATTTTTTACCAGAGGCATATTCCAGCATGCGGGCAACGGCACCGCATCCTACCATTGTTTTACGAATGCCCTCATGGACGGGTGAACTGTCTGTATTGAGAAGAACGGTGCCTTGTTTCAAAAGGCGCAGTGCTTCATTGTAGTCCGGGGATGCAGCATTGGGATCATAGCCGAGAAACAGCCACTGGGGCTGCTTGGACAACAGATCAAAGCCGGCTTCCTGAAGGGATGCCTTCATGCCTCTGCCGCCAAGATAAGCAGCGGAAATGCGGTTGGGATATTCCCGTGCCACCCAGTCAATGGCAGCCATGGTGCTGGTAAAGATGACATCTGGTGAAAAGGAGGCAAAGCCAAGGCCGCGGTAATGTTCCACCATCTCGATGCGGGGATGCTGTGATTCTTCTGAAACAATCAGAAATGGTGTCTTTGTCCGCAGCAAGGCATCAATCAACGCAATGGCACCAGGGGCTGCCTGATGGTTTTTTTCCAGTGCTGTTCCAGCAATCAGATGACATTTCCGTAACATTCTCTCTCTCCGCACAGGCAATTGTACCACAACCAGTGCTTCTTCTTATGCTATGATAGAGCCCGTTATGAAACGTACCAGAAACATCCTGTTAACGATTGTCATGATCCTTGCCCTGCTGCTGTTCAGCCTGTACGATGCCTTTTTTGCAGCCCCCAGAAATTACCGGGTCCGTCATGAAACCATTGCGGCCGAAACCATTCCGGAATCCATGGATGGCATGAATATCATCTTCTTCTCGGATCTTGATTATGGGACCTTCATGGATCAGACAAGAATGACAAAGCTGGTAGACAAGATCAATCAGTATGCGCCGGACATTGTCATCTTCGGCGGCGATCTGTTTGACACCGGCGTGACACCGGATGATACAAGCACGGCACAGGTGCAGCAGCTGCTTGCGGATATTGATGCGCCGTATGGCAAGTTTGCCGTGTATGGTGATTTTGACCATGAATCCGAAGATAAGCTGAATGCGGTGTCCTCCATTCTGACCCAGGGAGGCTTTGAGGTATTGGACAATCGTTCCGTCTCACTGCATCACAAGTCCATTTCCTCCATTTCACTCGTCGGCATTGATTCTGGTGTCAATGGCAGTCCGGATATCACCGCTGCCTACAGTTCCGTGTCCCATACCAACTATGTCATCACAGTATGCCATACTCCGGATACCGCCGATTATGTTCCGGCTGATCTGACCAATCTGTTTCTGGCCGGCCATTCTCATGGCGGACAGATTTACTGGCTGTTTGGTGCCTACTACACGCCGGCTGGTGCTGAGCAGTATTTCCGCGGCAAATCAGAAGTATCCAACAGTTTCACCCTGGACATTACCAATGGTGTCGGTACAACCGGTAAAGATGTACGCTTCCTTGCCAATGCCGAGATTGTTTCCTATAAACTGAAATGCACAAAGAAAAGTGAGCCAACAAGTCAGCCCACTTCTGAAAGTACATCTGGCAATGAAACAAGTGCTTCCGCATCACCGCAAGCCACAGCTGCAGCTTCTGAGAGTGCACAGGCATCCTCTTCTGCTTCTGCCGCAGCACAGTAATTCTGATCCTATTCTGTTGCCAGGTGGAAGTGCACAAATGCTTTGGCCAGACCATCCTGGTCAATCGGTGCTGTAACATAATCAGCAGCTGCCTTGACATTATCATTGGCATTGCCCATGGCAACACCGATGCCTGCATACTGCAGCATCGTAATATCATTGGCACCATCACCAAAGGCCATGCACTCTTCTCTTGCAATGCCGTATTTGGCAAGCATGCGTTTGACACCTTCCGGCTTACCGCCGTCTTCCGGAATAATATCGGCAAAAGCAGGTGTCCAGCGGGCGGACTTGCAGCCAGGAGCATGGCTGATGAATTCCGGATCTTCTTCAGCAGGAATATACGGGCAGATCTGGTATGTCTCATGAGACAATGCACGATGGACATCCTCCACCGGCAACATTCTTTCGGTATGGCCGATCTCTTTGAGATAGTTGTAATAGTCCTGGTTGAAATGGATGTCATAGGCATAGTCCAGTTCATAAAACGCACAGTTAAACTGCTTGTCCATAAGCCAGGGAACAAGCTTTTCCATGGCGGACATGGGCAATGGCTCCTGATGCATCACCTGTCCTTTTTCATCCAGACAGTACTGCCCGTTCAGCAGTACCTTGCCATCCCAGGGAAAAGTACGGAATGATTCACATAATAACGACATCTGAATGGGCGGTCTGCCTGAGGCAATAAACAGGCGGATCCCCTTTTCTTTTGCCTGATGCAGCACCTTAAGAGCACTGTCAGGAATCTCATGCGTATCAAAACGGATCAGTGTTCCGTCAATATCAAGAAAGACTGCTTTGATCATCACAAAACCTCCCGTTCAACTTTAACAGAAAAGCACAAAAAAGCCCGTGCTTTTTATACACGGGTTAAGCAATCAGTTCCAGAAGATGAACAGATCTGCCAGACGGGTAAAGAAGTTGCCCTTGTCAGAGCTCTCCTGTACATCCGATGTATCATCAGATTTGGAAGCTGCATCCTTCTCGGTATCCGCTTCACTCTTGACGGTAGAAATCTTGTAGATGAACTTGACAGTGCCATCCGTGCCATCCGAGATACCTGAATAGTTCACATAGGCATCATCGTCATTCTGGATGTCAGAGATCAGCTTGCTGGCTGTCTGCAGATTGTCAAGATCACTGTTCTGGGTCAGCTTGGAAATTCCTTCTTCATTATACTGTACTAAACCATCATACAATGTCTTAGCACCATCAGATAACTGTGTAGCACCATCAGATAGTGTCTGAGTACCATCTTTTAATGTCTTAGCGCCAGAACTTAAAGATTCTGCACCAGTATTTACTTTCTGAATTCCTGCATTCAATGTATCAGCACCACTTGTCAAAGCAGTTAAACCAGCAACAAGCTGAGTACTTCCTGTATAAGCAGACTGTACATGTGCTGTATATGTTTCTAACCCTGCCACAAAGGATCTGACATCCTGTAATTGTTTTGTGACACCTGCAAGCTCACTCTTTAATTCAGGAAGAGCCAATGTATTCAACATGCCATTAATAAGACTTTGATTTTCTTCCTTATTACCATCAGTAATCATGTTCTTGACATTAGTTGCTGTAGTTACATCTGCACTGGCTCCCTTAAATGCATCGCTTGTACTACCAGCATCTCCGTGTAATTCACCGGCAATTGTGACTAGTATAGCCTGCTGTGTAGCATCTGTAATCTTCATAGATTTTAATGTAGCACAAATACCTGAATAGATAACTTCATTAGAATAGGTCGCCTGTGTTCTCATCCCCTTCAATACACTCTGAACAGTTTCATCATGAATACCACGCTGTGTCTGATCTGCTGGAATATTGTTGATAATATTTTCTATAGCAGCAAGATTATCAGATTGAATCTGATGGGATGCAATAGCTAACCAAACAGCCTCTGCCTGAGCATTTGTAACAGTAACTCCAGTTGCTGCTTTTATAGTGTTACCAGTAGTAGAAATACTGGATTCATATAAAGCCAGATTTAAAATGGAATCTATTTTTGAAAAATCGTTTTTACCAATCAGTGCAGCATCATTTTGAGCTGTAGCAACCGCATTTGCAGTCTCTAATGATGCTGTGTTACTCTTTAAAAAATTCTTAATATCTTCTTCAGAAGTACATCCGTTAGAAGCACACATATATAAGATACCGTTAAATGTTGACTCATCTAAAGGACCCGTCTGCGCTTCTACAGCAGAACGAATTTTCTGTTTAGCCTGAGCGCGCATATCATTGTTGATATTATTGTAATCACCAAGTACATCAGCGTAGTTATCCCAGGTCAATGTGATTGAATTATTTTTTAACTGTTCTCTTAACTGAGTCTGTGCTGAAGATAATACTGCATCTGCAATCTTATTTGCTCCTGAAACAAGAGTATCATTCTTGGAAACAAGCTGTCCAAGACCAGCCTGTAATGCAGCAGCACCAGCTGATGCCTGATTTGCTCCATCAACCAATGCCTGACCACCTTCAGCCAGCTGACTTGTACCATCAGTTAATGTAGATGTACCATTGACTAATGTACCAACACCATCATTAACCTGATTTGCTCCATCCTTCAACTGATCTGCACCTTCATATAAAGCTTTAGATCCATCAATCAGTTTCTGTGTAGCTGCATCAAGTTCATCAAGCTGATCAAACAAATCAGTTGTATCAAAGGCACCGTCATCTTTGAGTTCACCCTTCAAAGCAGACAGATCTGTGCTGGCTGCCATCATCATGGTCGGAGACTCAAAGTCTGTTACATCTGCTTCAATTGTGACCGTATCAAACAGGTAGTCATTCAGGCTGGACAGATCTCCTGTCAAAAACTGACCGATAGAGTCCTTCATGCCCGGCATCATGACAGCCAAGGCAATGCTGTGAGAAGTGTCTGTGGATACAGTACCATGATCAATCTTGACGTTGGTGAAGTGATCCTGATCCGGCATGCCGCCGGCGGCGACATAGAACGGCTGGCAGACTGTGTAGGTCTTGCCATCAATGGTATACTGCTTGGTCTGCGTGTTCTTGATGTTGAAGGTCATGGACAGATGGCCGCTCTTGCCAACGATGTCCTTGGGGTCTACGGTCTTGCCATCAAGCTTGTATTCAATGGTTGTATCCAGCGGCAGTGCCTTGGTTGTCTTGCCCTGGTAATAAATATCTGTATCTGTTGTGGTCCATGTGTAGCCATCGGAACTGGACTGTACCGGATCATCACTCTTGAGATTCTGTACGTTCTTGAGATCAGATTTATCCTGGTAGTTGGAGAATCCATTTGCGTTGTGGAGCTGATCGGATACCGTCACGCTGGATACGGAACCATCCGCATTGAGTACGACATAGACGGATTCATCTTTGGTTGTGCCGTCTGATGTTGTATCTTCTGCATTAACAGGCAGTGCGCCTGTAACAAGCAATGTACCTACACCAGCAAGTGTTGTTGCCTTGATGATAAACTTTTTCATGCTTTAGCCTCCTCTGCTGCAGCTTTCTTTACTTCCTTTTTCTTTCCTTTCTTCTGTGCCCATCCAACTGTTGTCTTGCGAATAATCGGTTCAAAGATAATCAGCAGGCAAGGCAGAACGAAGATAATCACAACCATGGAGATGAGTGCGCCTCTTGCGATCATCAGACAGATACTGCTGAGCAGTTCCATTTTGGAAACAAAGGCAACACCGACGGTAGCAGCGAAGAATGTCAGGCCGGATGTCATGATGGACTGCGAGCAGTTTTCAATCGAGATCTGAGCTGCTTCAAACTTGTTGTGGCCGCGCCGTTCCTCTTCTTCAAAACGGGTTGTCATCAGGATTGCGTAGTCAACGGTTGCACCAAGCTGAATGGTACCGATCACGATACTTGCAATGAATGGAACCACGGTGCCAGTAAAGTATGGAATTGCCATATTGATGATGATGGCGGATTCAATCGATGCGACCAGCATGATCGGAATTGTGAAGGACTTGAAACTGATGGCAATGATCAGGAATACCAGGGCAATAGATACCCAGTTAACGGTCTGGAAATCGACATTGGCAATTTCAATCAGGTCCTTGGTCATTGGTGCTTCACCAGTTATGACGCCGCTGTCATCATAGCTCTTGACGATCTTTACCAGATCTGTAATCTGCGTGCTGGCATCATCTGTTCCTGCTTTATAGGAGGATGTTACCATGATCAGCTTCTTTCCATCTGTTTCAAACACATCAGTCAGATCACCCGGCAGCATATCACCTGGGATTTCCGCATCCACCAGATCATCAATGCCAAGCACACTCTTGACGCCTTCGACATTGCGCATATCCTTTTCGAGCGACTTAACCTGATCAGACTTCATGTTGTCATCCACAATCACGAAGATACTGGATGTCATACCGAAGTCTTCCTTCATCTTGTTGGTGCCGATCTTGCCGGTCATTGTATCAGGCAGTGAATCTGTCAATGTGTAGTAGTTCTGCACTTTTGGATATGCCAGGCAGAAGACAAAGAAGATGGCACAGAAGATGGCTGTGATCTTCTTGTAATGCTTTGGTACATAATGGCTGACTTTGACAAGCTTCGGGATGACAGTACGGTGGGTATGGCGCTTGATCACCCTTCTGAAGCACAGCAGCAGTGACGGCAGGATTGTGACCGTGGAGATCAGGCCCAGGACAACACCTTTGGCCATGACCAGACCGATATCTCTTCCTAAGGTCAGACGCATCACGCACAGAGCAATGAAACCGGCGATGGTTGTCAAAGAGGAAGCAGAGATGGAAGTTGCCGTATTGCGGATGGCATGTTCCATCGCTTCAAAGTCATCTTTACACCAGTTCTGCTCCTCCTGATATCGTGACAGCAGGAAGATGGAGTAGTCCATCGTCACACCCAGCTGCAATACCGTGGCGAGTGCTTCGGTGATGTAGGAAATCTGGCCGAAGATGATGTTGGTGCCGAAGTTGTACAGGATCGGGAACAGCAGACCCAGCATGAACAGGAATGGCACAATGTTGTTCTTCAGTGCCAGCCACAGAACAACCAGACATGCACCAACCGCGATCAGAATGTAGTATGGCATTTCCTGGTCAACGATGGCTTTTGTATCCTGCAGGATGATGGACATGCCGCCGATATAGGCTTCTCCCTGGCAGATTACCTTGATCTTGGCCAGAGCGTGCATGGTCTGCTGACTGGATGCAATATCATCAAATGTGACAATCATCATCGTTGCATCCTTGTCATTGTTGAACATGGCATCATACAGATCATCCGGCAGTACCGACGGTGATACAGATTCATCCAGAACATCGGAAATCCAGAATGTCTTTCTGACACCGTTCACTTCTGAGATTCTCTGTTTGAGATCCATCAGCTGTGCCGTCGGCATGTCTTCTACTGTAATGATGGCAGTAGAGGCAAGATGGAAATCATCTTCCAGATATGTTTCACCTACCATGGAATCAAGATCCGATGGCAGGTATGTCAGAATATCGTAATTGATCTTTGTGGCGGCAGCGCCAAACAGGCTTGGAATCAGCAGTGCCACTGCAATTACCAGAATCAGTTTGCGGAACTTTACCACAAAGTGCGCAATCTTCTTCATAGACCCTCCCTCCATGATGAAATGACTCTTGGTCATTACTCAACACACAGCATTATAGTAAATAATCATAATGGTTCAATTGAAAATAATGACGATTAGTCATTTTAGCAAATCTGTATATCTGGCGTGTAGTATAATACGTTCATGGAGAGAAAAAACATGCCAAACGTGATCCTGCAGAAAAAACTGGAGAAAAGAAAAAAGCTGCTGGACAGCAGCTATGAGTTATTTGTGGAAAAAGGCATTTCAAATGTTTCGATTGCCGAGATCTGCCAGAAAGCAGGCATTGCAAAGGGCACGTTCTATCTGTATTTCTCATCCAAGGAAGACATTGCCAGAGCGCTCAACCGGCGCATTTCCTTCACCCTGATGCAGAAAGCATATGATGAGGTGAATCGGAACCGCAAGGATACCTTTGCGGACAATGTCATTACAATGGCTAATTTCATCATCGACTATTTCCATGCCGATACCGAAACCCTCAAGATGATGCGCAAGGACTTCATCTTTCCATTAACCGTCGATGACTTTGACAACAGTACCAATCCTCTGATGATATCCCTGCGCCAGGAGATCAGCGATTATGCCAGGGTGTCCGGCTATTCCAACCATGAGATTCTGTTCCGGCTGTATTCCCTGCTTTCCATGATTGCCGGTATCTGCCATTCTGTAATCATTGACCACTTTCCTGATACAGATATCGATGATCTCAAACCGGTTCTCTTTGATATGATCCGCAAAGCCATTCAGCCCTGAATGGCTTTTTTACTGCAGCTTCAATCCCATCAGACCCAGATCATTCAGCGGCACAAAGCCCATCTTTTTATAAAAGGAAACAGCTCTTATGTTATGCAGATCCACACCAAGCATCAGTCCCCTGACACCATCCTTTTTCAGCAGATCGATCAAGGCATGAAACAAAGCAGTGCCATTGCCGCCGCCGGTATATTTCTCGAGAATGTCGATATGCATATGGGCAGGATATTCAGATGCATACACACCATACATCTCCAGGCCATCATGCACATGCTTGTCATACGGATCACTCAAAGCTTCGATCTTCTGTGCATAAGGCATCATGTTCTGTTTCCATGCGGCATAGTTTTCAGCACAAAGGACATAGCCCACTGGCTGTTCATCGGCCATTAACATCAGCGCCTTTTCATGGTCCAGATACTCATCGCAATACATCAGCAGCGTGAAGTCATGGTGGCGCTGCTGGGTGCGGGCTCTTTCACTTGCCGTGGCAATGCAGATATCTTCCATAGCCTTCTTATATTCCGGTGTATACATTTCGATTTTCATTTTCAATTTTCTGCCTCCTGATTCAGCTGCCTATTGTACCATTCCATCGTGAAAGCAGGCTGACATAAAAAGATGTGGAGGCACCTGGATGGCTGAGGCCGTCTTCCGGGGCAAAAGACAGATGGCTGCGGCATTGGGTTTCCAGAACGGCTTCTCCTGTATCCTGGTAGAGAACCTCAAGCACTTCAATGCGGTTATGATACGCATTCTGAATCAATGGAATCAAAGAGCTGGCAGCACCCCTGCTTTCAAACGGCTGGCTTTCCGATACCATCCTGACATGATCACCTGTCTCGGCAATCTTCTGCAGCATTGTTTCCATCTGCTTTGCACTGTCACTGCAGACCGTTATTCCGCTGTCTTTGACCAGCACCTGACAGCAGAGATCATCAGCAAGTTCTGGTTCCGTAAGAAACAGGTTGGCAATCCCCTTTTTTCTTGTCAAAGGCCAGACAATCTGGGTATAGAGCCTGTCCGGCAGCAGTGCCTTCAGCGTTTTCTGATTATCCTTGAACAGGATGGAAAGAAACCGGGATGGCTGTATACTTCCCTGTTTGTCAGATAAATGTGCAATAGCACAGCGGATCGTGCCGATTCTGGCGGTTTCATGAGAGCCGTATTGGGTGATGCCGCACGTATCAGACAGCATCAGGTCAAAGCGGGTATTGTCTTTGCGGAAGATGTCTGCACATTCTGCAGCTGCCTCTGGCATGGACTGATCCGAGAACAGAATGGCGAAGCGGATGGCAATGCTTTCATTTTCCCGGTTCAGTCTGCTCACTGCCCGCATGAGATCTTTCAAAGAAGACAGCTTGTGCATGACAAATAAGATCGAGAAGTCATTCTGTTCCGGCGTGCCGCAGCGCACCAGAAAGCCATGTCCCAGTGCCTGAAACTGAAATAATACGGCAATATCCGGGACAGCCATGCGGAACACATCTACCCGCTTCTGCCAGAGGGCAAGACTGTCATGGTCTGCTTCCTGATGGACTTTGATTTCCTGCTGCTTTGGTTTGGCAAGCGGTGGATGATAGCAGGCAATGTATGCTGTCAGGACGCCAGCTGTCAGAAACAGCACTGCGGCTGCAATCAGAAAGACTTCCATAATTCTGCCTCCTGTTGATCTAAGGCAAAGCTGTCCCGCTGATTCATACAGGCTGGTGCATATTCATAACAGGGATACTGATGTCTGCCAAAGCAGATCACAATGCTCTGCCCAATCCCGTTTTCCTTCTTGCAGGCCAGTCTGTACCAGTATGGGAAAAGGCCATAGTCTGCGGCAGCAGCAAGCAATTGGTCTTTCTGATCTGCACGGTGGACCATCTGCAAAGTACCTTCTTTCTTCAGCAGGCGCGCACTGTGGGCAAACAGTTCCTTCATAGTCAGATATTCCTCATGGCGGGCAGCCCGCAGATACAGATTGTCATTTTTCAGACTGTCCTTTTTTGTTGCAAAGTACGGCGGATTGCAGATGATGGCATCAAAAGGCTCATCCTGATAGTCCTGCAGTCTGCTGACCGTCAGTTTTCCTGTCAGGCCATTGCGCTTGAGATTTTCTTCTGCCAGCGCAATGGTTTCCGGAAAAAGATCAATGCCTGCCAGTGTTGTTGTGTGCATGGCAGCATACAGCAGCAGTGCACCGTTGTTTGTCCCGACATCGAGCACCCGCATGCCTTCTTCCAGCTGCAGCATCCTCCCCAGAAATTCCGTATCGGAATTAAAATGATACATTCCCTTTTCCTGATGAATATGCCAGGGTGTGCCGTAAAGATAGTCATCCTTCATGTGTTTCCCTCAGTTCAAACCAGAATGTTGTACCCTGGTGCAGCTTTGATGTGACGCCGTATTTTGCATGATGCGCATCCAGAATGGCTTTGACAATGGCCAAGCCCAGGCCAGTGGAAGACAGGCTGCGGCTGAACGAGCGGCTGCTCTTCTGGTAGCGGTCCCAGATATGCGGCAGTTCTTCCTCAGAGATTCCCTCCCCTTCATCCTGCACTTCCACATGCACCGTTTCCTCATCTTCCAATACCTTTGCCCGGATCCAGATATGGTTTCCCGCCGGTGTATGCTTGATGGCATTGGACAGAAAGTTCTGAATCACTTCACCAATCTTGAGATCATCCGCATAGATCATCAGGTGGCTTGGAATCTCTGTTTCCACAATCACGCCGGCATTTGCAATCAGCGGTGCATTGAGTTCCATGATTTCCTTTACCTTTTCATCCAAATCGACATTTTCATAGGTCAGCGTATATGTTCCAGACTGCATCTTGCTCAGCTCACTCATCTCATTGACGAGCTTTGACATATAGTCTGTCTCCTTGATGATCACATCCAGATGCTTGTTTCTTTTGACGGGATCATTGCCGGAAATATCCTTGATCATTTCGGCATAGGCACGGATGTTCGTGATCGGTGTACGGATATCATGAGATACATTTGCCATCAGATCACGCCGCAGTTCATCAATACGGCCCATTTCTGTAGCAGCCTTGTTCAGTGTGGATGCCAGTTCCTGTGTCTCGGTGAAGGAGCCCCCGTCAAATCTGGCACTGTAATCGGCATTGGACAGTTTGACAGCCTGATCGCGCATATGGGTCAATGGCCTTGCAATCCTGCCGGACAGATAGAACGAGAAGATGACGGCAATGATGATGACGATGGATGTGTAAAGAAAATACTGCCGGGAAAAGAAAGAGATCAGTGAGTCCACCGGTTCCAGGGGTGTATTGAGAAACAGGTAATAACTGCCCAGTGTTTCTTTGACGCTTCTGCCAACAACCAGCATCTGCTGTCCTGTGCGTTCATTGACGAGATTGGCAGAATACTGGGGTGTATCTGAGACAAGCGACATGAGTGTGCCGGCATCGTGATAGTCGATGCCGTTTACAGAGTCATTGCTGTTAAAGACACATCCTGCCCCAAGCAGGTCGGCGGAATAGACCTGTCTGCCATCCTGGTTATAGATCACAACGCAGACATCATTTTCAACGGTCTGCTGAAAAGCCTGGGAAATCTGACTTTCACTGCCGCCGCTGGTTGAAAGCAGTTCATTTTCCAGGGAATCCGCAATCGCATTGATGCTGGATATTTTCGTATTGCGGTAATAGGGCCTGATCAGGCCGACCTGCAGAATGCCCAGCACAGCGACGATGCCGGCAGAGAGCAGTATGAATACCAGCAGCAGTGAAAAGCGGATGCCGTGACGGTCAGGCTTCAAACTTGTACCCCATGCCGCGCACCGTCACAATGTAGTCCCGATACGGGCCAAGATGTGCTCTCAGCATCTTGATATGGGAATCCACAGTGCGGTCATCGCCAAAGAAATCAATGTCCCATACATCACTCAGCAGACGCTCACGTGACAGTGCCACCCCGGGATGGCTTGCCAGCTCGATCAGAAGATCAATTTCCTTTGGTGTCATGGCCGTCTTTTCACCATCGACCGTTACCTCGCGGCCATCCACATCAATCACCAGGCCGCCATACTGCAGGATCTTCTTACTGACGGAAGGATGACGGCGGGCAATGACAGCTTTCACTCTGGCCATCAGCTCCTTGGGTGAGAATGGTTTGACGACATAGTCATCCACACCCAGTTCAAACCCGAACAGCTTGTCATATTCTTCCTGGCGGGCCGACAGAATGATAATCGGCACATCCTGGATTTTCTTGATTTCACGGCATGCGGAAAAACCATCCAGTTTTGGCATCATGACATCCAGAATCACACAGTCATAGGCTGTTTTCCGGATCAGATCCAGTGCCTGCATGCCATCGGCTGCTTCATCAACCTGATAGCCGTTGATTTCACCATATTCCTTTACTACTTCTCTGATTTCTTCTTCATCATCTGTAATCAGCAGTCTTGCCATCTTCTTCACTCCCTGTGCACGGTCGCAAGCTTATCCGCCTGCACTGCACCGTTGTCGCCCATTTTACCATGAAAACGCACATATATCCCCGGTGCCAGGCTGTCTTTCAACTGTGCGTAGTCACTTGGCCATACATTGATCGTCACATCGCTCATGCCATCGGAAACAAGCAGACGGCAGTAGGCCCGGCCTGATTTGGATGTTTTCGGGATGACACTGACAATCTGGCCAAAGGACTGAACTGTCTGGCCATAACTGTCCAGAATTGCCGCAATGGAAGGATCATGGATATGCAGATACTTCTTGACAGACAGGATTTCATCATTGCCGAGCGTAAAGCCAAGCGCTTCCTTTTCTTTCAGAATTCTGTCCCGCCGCATTTCTTTTGCCTGTACAAGTTCCGGCTTTGAGACAAGTCCAAGATTCAGGCTGATGTCATCGCCATTGTTGATCTGAACGATCTGTGCATAGCGCTGGGCAGCTTCCATGCTGGCCAGCAGTGTGGCCCGGTTTGCTTTGAACAGATCCAGGGCACCGGCATTGATCAGATTTTCAATGATATGCCGGTTGATGCGATACAGACCCATGCGGGCTGTAAAGTCAAACAGATCCTGATAAGGGCCGTTCTTTTCTCTTTCATCAAGGATGCTGACAGCACTTCTGCCGACATCTTTGACACAGTTCAGCGGCATGCGCAGACCTTTGCCCTCATCCGTGTATCCTTGCTTTGAACGGTTGATACACGGCGGATAGATTTCAATGCCTTTGCGGCGGCATTCATCAATGTAGAGCGCGCTCTTGCGGCTGTCTATAACCACACTGTCCAGCAGGCAGCTGTAAAAAGGACGCGGATAGACAGCTTTCAGCCATGCCATCTGGCAGGAAATCACAGCATAGGCAACAGAATGGGACTTGTTAAAGCCATATGCGCCGAACGTTTCAATCGTTGCCCACAACGCCTCTGCCCCTTTCTGGGTATAGCCATGATGCAGACATCCCTGCAGAAAATCATTTTTCATCTCGGCCATGGCATGAGCATTCTTTTTGGAGATTGCCTTGCGCAGAAGATCTGCTCTGCCAGGGGTAAAGCCAGCCGCAATCTGGGCCGTCAGCATCGTCTGTTCCTGGTAGAGCATGATGCCATAGGTATCCGAAAGCACCGGTTTCAATGCAGGGGATGGATACTGGATCTTCTCCGGATGTTTCCGGTTTTCCATGTACTCGTTGATATGTCCCATGGCACCAGGCCGCAGCAAAGCAATGGCAGCGACAATATCCTCGAAGCATTTTGGCTGCATCTGCCGCAGAAGCCGCTTCATATCCTGTGATTCAAACTGAAAGACACCGGCGGTATCACCCTTTGCAAACAAAGCATAAATACGGCTGTCTTCCAGTGACATTTTCTTCAGGCTGAAATCCTGATCCTGTTTCTGGATATGTTTGACAATATTGTCAATGGTTGTCAGATTGCGCAGAGAAAGCAGGTCCATTTTGATCAGGCCTCGCTCCTGCAGATACCCCATTTCATACTGGGATGTGTACAGGCCGCTGCCCATATCGATCAGCGGTACTTCCTCGCTCAGCTTTCTGCCTGAGAGAATAACGCCGGCAGGATGAATAGACATATTTCTGGGCAGGCCTTCAATCTTCTTTGCAAGGGCATAGACATCTGCATATTTCTTTTCGGATGTTACAAGCTGGCGGAATCTGACCTTCTGGTCGTATGCCTGCTGCAGTGTCAAAGAAACAGTGGAAGAAGGAATCTGCCGTATGAGAAAGTCAATGTCGTTCTGACTCATGCGCTGCAGTCTTGCCGTATCGCGCAGGGCTGCCTTGGCACCGAAATTCTGGAATGTGAGAATATTGCCTACATGGTCATGTCCGTACTTTTCAGCTACATAGTCAATGACTTCCTGGCGTCTGGTGTCCATGAAGTCGGTATCAATATCCGGCATGGAAACCCGCTCCGGATTGAGGAAACGCTCAAACAGCAGATGGTATGGGATCGGATCGACCATGGTGATGCCAAGGCAGTATGCCACCAGAGAGCCGGCGGCAGATCCTCTGCCAGGTCCGATCAGAATGCCATGGGTGCGGCCAAACCGGACATAGTCATAGACGATCAGGAAGTAGTCTTCAAAGTGCATGTGTTCAATGACGCCAAGCTCCATCCTGAGACGGTCGGCGTATTCTTTTGTCACATGTCCATGCATGCGTTTATTGAGACCGGCTTTGCACAGCTGCTCAAGGTACGTGCGTGAAGTAAAGCCTGCTGGGACGGGAAACGCAGGCAGACCGGCTGGAGGCAGACGATAGTCAGCCGTGCACATAGCAGCAATTTCTTCCGTCGCATCCAGATCATCCTGGTCATACAGTGCTTCCATCTGCTGCGGGGAAAGAAAACTTCTGCCCTTCTGCAGGGAAAGACCGGGATCCTGCAGGGTGCCATGGGCAGCAATTGCCTGCAGTGCCTGGTAAGCGTAAACATCTTCTTCCTGCAGATAGAAGATCTTGTTTAAAGCTACTGTACGAATACCGCGGCTGCGGCAGATGTTTTTCAGGATCCGGTTGCTGGTGTTCCACAGGGCTGATTCCTGGTAGGACAATGCGACATAAAACGATGGAAAGTCTTCCTGCAGCACGGCAAGCATTTCGCTGATTTCTCTGCGGTGATCATTTGCAGAAAGCAGGACATGGTCCATCCATCCTCCTTCGCCATAGACGATCAATGTATTGTGATGGCATGCCTGCTGCAGTTGTTCCAGGGTGCACGGGGCATCCTGGGTGCACAGGATGGAGGAAAGCTTCATGAGATTCTGATAGCCGATGTTATCGCCGCAGATCAATAGAAACGTGACGGTGCTGCCATGATAATCGCAGTCTGCCTGCAGGCCGGCGATGGGTTTGATGCCGGCATCTGTGCATGCATGCAGAAAAGCAGCCATGCCGCTCATCACTCTGTGATCCGTGAGCGCCACAGCCTTGTATCCCATCGTTTTTGCCTGGCTGACAAGTTCTCTGATGCGGATGGTGGAATCCAACAGAGAATAGCAGCTCTGCACGTGTAAATGTACGGTCATACTGTAAACATTATATCCCTATTCATGTATAATTTACTTTCCGGGTTGCAAAGACTAAAATATGGGCAGAGGTAAATCACTATGAAAATAGCATATGTGACTGACAGCGGCACGGGAAGAACAATCTCGGAGCTGGCTGCAGATGGTATCATCAGTATTCCCCTGCAGATCATGGATGGCACAACGACCTATCAGGATATGGAGACTCTTGACCGCAATGCCTGTCTTGATCTGGTAGAGCATGGCCATGTATTAAAGACTTCCCAGCCAAATCCCGGTTTGATAGAAGAGTGTTTTGAAGATCTGAAGGATCAGGGCACAGATCTGATTGTGGCAGTGCCGATCTGCAATGGTCTTTCGGGTACAATTTCGACAATGACAGCCATTGCGCGTGATCTGGATGTGCGCATTATCTGCATTGATACCTATGTAACAAGTGAAGTGCAGTATTATCTGATCAAGCGTATCAAAGCAATGTATGAAGAAGGAAAGAGTGATCTGGAAATCAAGCTCGCCGTGGATGCGGTGATTGATTCGTGCAATACACTGATTATGCCGCGCTCTCTGGATGCGCTTGTGCGGGGCGGCCGGCTGACACCGATGGCAGCTGGTTTTGCAAAGCTGCTGAAGATTGTGCCGATTCTGAAAATCAACAAGAGTACATCCGGCCGTATTGACAGTGTTGCCAATGTGCGTACCTACCGCAAGGCTGTTGCCAGAGTCATTGATGATATTCACAATGATCATCCGGGTGAAGGATGGAAGATGTTCATTGCCCATGCCGGTGCTGTAGATGCTGCAATGGATCTCTACCACCGCTTTGAGGAAGAATTCCCGGGTGTGGATATTCAGGTGACAGAGCTTGTCAATCCGGTGGCAGCACATACGGGTGCCGACTGTATCTGCATTCAGTATTTCAAAACAATCTGAAGATTACGCATGATCATACCCCCTTTTCTCTCATTCGCCAAAAATGCATCGGACTCTTCAGCAGGGATTCAAATGCATGGGCAGCAATATAATCTTTACTGCTTTTCCCTTTTTGAGAAAATGCCTGTACCGGCAGTACCAATGCCATAACAACAATGCATGCCAGCAAAATACACACGATGAAGTCAATGCTGCAGTCGTCCAGATAGCTGTTTATGCTTCATAAAACTTCGTTGCTTTTTCCTTTTATATCGCATCAATGAATACAGACCTATAATCACTGAAGACAGAACTGTAAAGAAGGATAGGCTGATCAATCAGTCCATCCTTTTTTACCTGCAGCAGCTTATCCGCGAAACTTTCTCATAAAGCTGCTGTTTTATTATTTTTTGCGATACTGTTTTTCTTCTGTCCCAAGAGTATCAGATCTACCGTTTGTCTCCTTTACAAACACTGACATGAAAACATTTCCGATGATCCCGCCCGGACTTACAAACAATCTTCTGCTGCCAAAGGACTGTATCCTGATCGCATTTCTCATTTTATTTCCTGGTCTGTTTCCTCTTTGATGACAAAGAGATTGCCACGTGCTGCCTGAATTGCAAGTGCCGTTCGGTTGGGAAGACCTGTCTTTTCCAGCAGGTTTTTTACGTGCCAGTCCACCGTTCTGGCACTAAGTTTCAGCTTTTCAGAAATCTGTTTGCTGGTCAGTCCGTTGACAAGCTCACGTAATATATCGTTTTCAGCTGCGGTAAACTCGTCACTTTGCACATATCCCACATTTACCGACGGGGAATGATCCGGGAAAATGCACTCTCCCGCCATCGTACGATCAATTATATCCATCAGAGATTCTTCAGATGCATCCTTGTACCACATGCTGTCAACACCTGCTTTCCTGGCTCTGGCCAGACAGTCCGCATCCAGCATTGAAGTAACAATAATGATTTTGATTCCGGGTCTTCTCTGCTTAATCTCTCTGGCAGCCTCGATGCCGTCCAATGATCCGTTTACGACAATATCCATCAAAACAAGGTCGACGGACATTGTTTTCAGAAGCTGAACTGCAATGTCAGCTGCTGTAACGGATTGCAGCAGCTCATAGCGTCCACTATGCAGAAGCAGATTTTCCATATATTCGCGATGAATGCGCTGATCTTCAACGACAAGCACCTTGATCATTTTTCCTTGCCTCCTTTTTTGGCACAGTTACTGTCAGTTCAAAACACGGTGCAGATTGAATCTGTGTACTGCCGCCAATGCGCTTTGCATGAACCATGACATTGATCAGTCCACCGCGCGGGACAATCTTTTCTTGAGGCGGTCTGCCATTGTTTCTCACTGATAGTACATCCGCATCGCCGGCATCGCTCATCTTCACGTATAGCTCTGTTGCCTCGGCATGCATTGCCGCATTCAGCAGACAGTTTCGTATGGCAAGAATGAACACCTTTCTGGTTTCTGCTTTTGCAGGCCATGAACCGTCTATATAGAGCCTGATATTTAATGCACCGGCATCACGGAACAGATCACCGATATGATCGCGGCGCTGGTCCGCATCATCGTTATCCCTCTGTATGACAGTGACTGCATCACACCAGCTTTTGAGAACATCATCAGTTTCTTTCTGCGGAAAAGATGACAGCAGCCTTCTGCGAATAGCTGTCAGGCCCTCCCCCATCGTGTCATGCCATTTTGTTTTGAAGTAAAGGATCTCTTCCTCTTTGGCAAGCTGACCGACACTCTCCCTGAGACGCCTGTTCTGTACCGCCATCTGCCGCAGTTCTTCGTTCTGCGCCTCCAGTTCTTTTTTACGGTGAACAAGCTCGGTAACATCAAAGAAATACGCAGCCTGAAATCGCTCACCATCTGCGGTGATGAGTTCATCCCTGCCATAGCGGACAAAAGAGCCATCTGGCAGATGATAAACATTTTCTGCTTCCAGCCACTCAGATCTGCCTGCAAGCATGCGGGCTAGTTCATCACTTGTCATCAGAACCCTGCCATACATCATCTCCGAAATTTCCGCCATCCGGCGGTTCAGCAGCATCGATACCCCATTTTTTCTAAAATAGCAAAGTCCTACCGGAAATTCATCAAGTGCTGCCTTGATGCTGCTTTCAGTTACCATCCTTTTATTGCCGGCACGGTCAATAATCATGATATGTACGCTCCCGATAAAGACAATCGAAGTAATGAGCCAGAGCAATGCAATGGGAAGCGGAAAGCCATGGGTCTGCCAGTTTACAGCATTGTGGGGAATAATATGGTCATCCAGAAGGGTTGCATATATACCGAGCATCAATATCAAAACACAGCCGCAGATGATGATCCTGCGGATGCTGCGCTTGCCAAGAACAAGCTTCCACAAAAGATCTGCCAGCACCAGGATCGTAACAATGAGAAACAGCATGTAAGCAAAGCGCATGGCAAAGCCGCATTCATAAAACAGCCTCATATCTCTTTGCCTTCCTTTGCTATAGATATGGAAATAATCCAGGTATCATCTTCTTTTGAGATGCTTGCCTCTGCAGGAAATACAGCGGAAAACAGGTCATGTGATGAAACAATGCTGTAAATTGCGTGAATATATTCTCCTTCCTCTTTGATGCGCACAAAGGCAAAGCGGATATCAGGCAATGCGGCTTCGATGGCAGCCTCATAACTGTCATAAAGGCTCATGGCAGCCTGGGCAGGCAGCACCATTTCATCAGGAAGGGCATCGTCCAGATAACAGTCAGCGTTTAACAGTTCCACGTTACTGAGTGATTCATGAAAGCAAAGCCTGAGCTCACGCGCACTCACACTGCCATCATCACCCGCAAAGATCAGGTTTCCTGCTCTCTTGATATATGCACCAAGCACAGCAGCTTCGGCAAGCAACTGTTTTTTTCTGTTCTTATCTGTCTCATCAAAATATGCAGAAAGCGTTTCATGCAAAAGTCTGTTCTGCTTTGCCGAAGCCCGCTGCGACGCATCATAAAGACGATTCTTCTCCTGTGCCATAAACAGGGCAAGCTCTGTTTTTCCTGCTTCCGTCTCCAGCTCATTTTTATAGGATAACTCTGCTCTGTTTTGTTCAAGCTCAGACAAAATGGATGCAAGAGATGAAATATCTTCTGCCCAGAACACATACCCGGGATTCAGACGGCAACCCTTCAAAAGCGTATGATTATCAATCTGTAAAACACCATCTTTCATCTTTTTAAGAATTCGCATATCCTGTTGCTTTGCACCACCTGAACAATAGCAGATATTCCTGTCGTCATCTGTGATAATCATTTCCTTATCCTCTGCTGCAAATACTTTGGCGTACCCTGAGTTGGATGGGATCATACCCGATGTGATGCATGCCTGCATCAATCCGACAGAAGCAATGCAGAAAAAGGTTGAAAAGTCGCTGGAAACAAGCTTCCATATTTCCGGGAAAAAGAATGCCAGAATAACGTAGATGGCAATGGTAATCAGCCAGAGAAGAGGAAGGAACGACGCTTTTGTCTTTTCCGGAACCTTTGCACGAATGAAGACAACTCCTACGGTCATGAGGGCAAGAAGCGCGATCCATGCAATCACCACATAGTAGCCAGGACCACGCCAAAACGGTTCAGAGATACATGTCCAGAACTGCCTGTGCAGCGGACTTGTAAATACAAACAAAATGAGTGCTGCAGAGGTTAAGATAACCGGTTTCCAGATGATTCCCGGGATTTTATAATATTCACTTTTTCCAGAATACAGTGAAGCAAGAAACGCAAAGGTTGGAATCAGGATAAACGAAAAATAGTAGCAGTATGGCAGGACAAGATATGGGATTGTTCCTACAGGCGAAAGTTCATATTTTACGGTGCGCAGAAACAGCCAGAGGATGCAGCAGGCAGCCATGAGCTTCAGATACCTTCGTAATGGGCGATTAATAATTTTATGAGAAACGGAAACACTCCATGCCGCACAGATGCCCATGTAGATCAATGGCCGCAGCAGGCCGCACAATGCGCCGATATACGGAATCATCGATACATGAAATGGAGGAAAACGGCATATCCAGGCAACAGAAATGAGAAAAGACAGAGCCAGTACTTTCTTTTTCCGCTCACGAATTTCTATCACGATGCATTCCCCCTCAATGATGATCGGTCTGATTTCAGGCCACATACCACCACAGAATCAATGGCTGCCAGCATAATGATCACTGCTTCATCAGTAACAGGAACCGGACACACAAACCGCAGGCATCTTACTGTGCAGTTAATATCAAAACAATGATGTATATCTTCAGCATCATTTCTGATTGTCAAAAGAACGGATGAACGATTACTGTGATCGTCCAGCCAACTACATTTTTATTAACATAACAGTGCTTGATTTGCAAGAGATGCAGCAGTTTCACTCATGCATGTCAAACAAAACGGCCTGTACACTATCATTAGTGTGTCAGGCCGTCACGATGATTTATAGATATGCTGGTGTCTATTTACCAATTGTCTGCTTCCATGGGCAGGCGGATGCCGGAAAGAATGCTGGAATATTCATATAGAAAACAGTCATTTCCCTTCTGCCTCAATGTAACCGGTGTGGTGAATCTGCTCCTGCGGTGCGAATAAAGTACTTCTGGTAACCTGTTTCTGCAGGATGCAAATCGCGATCGATTTCGATGGTATAAGGCACTGATGGTTCATAATTCTTTTGACTGTTGGTCCTGCAGAAATATGCCCTTGGAAGATACTTTTTTCCGCGCAGACGATCTTTCAGAAACTGCTTATCAAAGTCATTCATAGGCTTTGGTCCTCTCAGCAAATTCAAAGCCTCGATGCCAAGAGACTCCTTTCTGGCATACAGACACAAAGCGCGATCAGCCAGGCACAAATCGCCATGGGGCTATCTATTCCTTCTTTTCTCATCTCTGCAAACTGGTTTAAGTCTTTCGGGATCTGTTTAATCGATATTTTCATTGCCATTCTCCTTACAGGACTTCAATTCTGCCCTCTATTTCCGCATCCAATCCCTGATGTTTCGTCATGTATTCTTCCACAATATGATTCAGGGAACCGGCAATAATTCGTGGTTCCATATTTTTACGCACCTCATGCAGATCTACCGAGAATACCTGATCAAAGTTTCTAAAATGATAATCCTGCAGGCAGATTGTCATTTCATCTGCATCTTTGATCTCTTTTCCATGAAAGCAGAATTTCTTAAAGTCTTCTTTCCGGCGATCCCATACAATATGCATCCCCTGGGAATATTGATAGAATTCGGTATGTCCGCGCCAGGCTTCCTCCCGGAAAACAAAAGCAATCATCCTCCGAAGCTGATCGCCATTTACCTTGAGCATCCAAAGGCAGTCATCAAAGGGCGTATTCTCCTTCATTTCCTGAAATGTGATGATCGGTCCCAATTCCTCTTTGCGGATGGAACCAGAGCCAAGGATCATCAAGTCAAACGAGCTTCCGCTCTGCAGAAGATCTGCATAAAGATTACCAAGCTCTGTTTCCTGCGTCCGACACGGGTGCGTCAGCCTGCGTGCAAATGTAGTAATCACCCTTGCATATTTGGAATCTGTCACAGAACGATATCGCTTCAGCAGTTCCTGCATCGTAAGGTCCGCTTCGGCGGTCTCTTCATTCACCGGCACGCATTGCCAGTGAAGATCAGCAATGCTGTTGGTATCCGTATCACATATAAGATCAAAGCGGCCGATCTGTCCGGTACCGGATCCCGCTTGGGCAATCCATATACCGTTTACACATTCCGGTTCTGACATCGATGTATGAGAATGTCCTCCGATAATCAGATCTACGCCATAGCAGGGATCCAGCTGTGCTGCCAGCTCACGGTCTTTTTCAATGCCAATGTGGGTGAGCAATACTGTTAAGTCGATATCAACGGTACGATAGCTGTCCAGAATCATTTGAATTTCATGCACCGCCTGCTCAACATCCACAAGCGTCCCGATCACCTTATCCTGACGTGTCACGGCGATCACATCCTCGGTCAGCAGCCCGATAAACAGCACTTTCATGCCATTTACTTCTTTGATCAGGTAGGGCAGAAACAGTCTGCTTCCATTCAGGTTCACATAGAGATTAGCATTAATAATAGGAAAATTTGCACATTTTTCCAGAAACAGCAGATGTGAAAGACCGTAGTCCACTTCATGATTACCGATGGTCATTACGTCCGGATTAAGCTGATTGATCAGGTCAATCGTGGAGATCCCACGATATTCCATATCTATGATCGATCCCTGAAATACATCTCCGGCAATGGCATACAGAACATTCTTCTCCTCTTTCCTGACCCGGTTGACATACCCGGCCAGAAGTGGCAGACCGCCCGTATCCATTCCATCGATCTGATGAGGTACAAAATCGCCATGCATGTCATTGTTATGCAGCAGAATCAGTTGTTTCGTCCGCATAAAGCCCCTCCCTGTATTTTTTTTCTGAATATATCCTATTTTCGTATGGTTCGTCCTGTGGCTGCTGCAGCAGGAGAAAAGATATGCATCAAATGCTCCAAGCCATCACCCGGCCGCCGGAAGAACGAACTTACCTGCATCCGGATTTGCTTTTCTTATGACAAGCGATCCATCTTCTCCACTGAGCTCCATCACATCACAGCAACGATTGCCATCCTCATCCATATACGTCATTCCATATGCAGGCAGATCCCCCATGAAAACCAGTTGAACTCCAGCAGGGATTGAAGGCGCCAAGGGCAAGGAAAGAAGTTTTCCATCAAGGGATATCGCCGTTTCGGCTGAGAAAATGATATCGCCATTATCCTGTATATCCTCTACCGTCAGATGCCAGATTGTAAAAATATACAGGACGATCGGGGATAAAAAATAATACGCTGGCATTCGTCCCATCATTCAGCGTAAATCGCGCATCTTTTCCGTAATCTGTCCTTGCCATATACAGGACAGACACCGGATCATCTGGTGCTTGAGAATCAGAATATCTGGCAGCAAACGGGATCAACGGCAGAGGCTCCACCGGCGTATCCATCTGCCAGAATTCTTCCATCGTCATCTCTGCTTTTTCAGATTTCAGCGGATCCCTGCTTCCACTATGATTGGTAAATATTACAGGTTCCCCATCAGACTGATGTCTTCCTGTCTGCTTTCATCCGCATATATCTTTGTATCCGCAACCATACTCCGATACTGTGCAATTAATTCTGCATAGGCTGCTTCCCATGTATTTTCCTGTGCATCCACAATTACCGCTTTCCCGGTCTTAAATGGTGATGCCTGCGGCGTATTTGCCAGGGAATCAGCAGTTGTCGATGGGGTGATTCCTCAGGCACTGTCACATCCTGCTATTGCCATCAGGCAGATCAAAGGCGCAAAGAATCTGCAGAAATGTTTCATGGCTGGATTGGCTATTGTCCATCTTAGTCCGCAGGCTCACTGACATCATCCTTGGCAAAGAGGAACCAACGAAAACACCAACAGGCTCTTAAGGGAATACTTTCCCAAGGGGCAAGATCTGACTGATATCAGCGAGGAATACATATAGTCCGTCTTCGACAAACTGAATAAAAGACCTCGCAAATGCCTGGGGTACAGGACACCCTTTGAGGTCTATTATTCCACTCTGTTGCGTTTGGCTTGACAATTCAAGGATCAGAATGATCCTCCACCGCCACCATGGGTCCTGCCGGATGAAGATGTATGTGTACTGCTGCCGGAATCCTTTGACCGCACCGTTTTATTTACGGTTCGATACAGGAACATATCATTACTGCGGGTGATATTCAGGCTGCCATCTCTGACGTAATGGTCTGCCTCTGGTGCATAACGGACTGATTTCATCTGTCCTCTCAGCATGCCGGCAATGACAAGACCCAGAGCAAGACCGCCGGAAAGCGATATGAGTGTCCATGTCATCGGAAGTTTTCCCTTTGGCAGATTGGATCGGTCATAGGGACGGCCTGTCCGGGCCTGGGTAATGAACTGATCACACTGGTCGATGTACGTACGGAAGGCAGCAGCGTAGTTGCCATCGGACAGATCTGATTTCATCTGTTTGCCGATATACTGGATTCCTGCATCCGTAAATGCGGTAATGCCATATCCACAAGTGCTGATATACCACTCTCTGTCATTTTTGGAGACCAGCAGAAGAACGCCATCTTTGTCTTCGCCATATCCGAAATTGCAACGATCATAAATATCATCAGCCATGGTGCCGATATCTTCTCCCTCAAGGGATTCCACGGTTGCGATTGCAACTTCCAGCTTCTGTCTCTCACTCAATTCATCCAGAGCAGCGAGCAGTTCTTCTTCATCGCTCTCATCAACAATTTCGCCCATATCGATCAGACGAGAATATTCATCCGCAAAGCCACTCGTGCTGTCTTCAGCTCTTACGACAGACAGTAAAGGAATACAGGTAAACAAGGCCATCAGGAACACGGCTGCAGCAAGGAGTGTATTTTTCCATATCTTTTTCATATCCTTCCTCCTTGATCTAGAAAATCATCCACAGCAGATTGGCAATGCCAAAGGCGCCGCCGGCACAAAGAGCAGACAATCCAATCGTCCATAACAGTGCAGCTTTTTTATCAATCGGCAAATCACCAACGAACTTGCCGCTCTGTCCGTTCATCGCAAATGTATACTGCTTATTGTTCCACGTTGTATTTAGCAGCCATACCGGATACAGGACATATTTTGTCTTGCCGCCGCGAAGAGTAATACTTGTGCTCTCAGGCGTGATTGTGGTATATCCCGCTGCTGTCTTGGCAAAAGCTGAAGCGGTAGACTGCTTCACGCGTTCATTGGCCCGCATGATGCTTTCCTTTGCGTCCACATCATATTTATCTGCCATATAGCCGGCCAGGTATGCAGTCTGAAAGGAAACAGCCTGGCTGAAATCATAGGGTTCAATGGACTCCATGAGATCATCCGCCATCTTCTCAGAGCCATCCACCGGTACGTGGCTGAAGCCGATCGTGCCTTCCCGCAGCACCATGTAATAACTGGTTTCTGTATAGTTGTAATTGCTGTCACTCCATGATCTGACCAGGCTGGCCCGATAGCGGATGCAGGCATCTGCATCGGTGTCAAACAGCCAGAACGGAACGTAAATGCCTTTGATCTCGTCAATATGATTCTGATCCTTGAACACCTTGGGCAGCAGCACCTTTCCCTTCAAGTGTTTCTGCAGACTTTCTTTAGCAGCCTTTTTATCCAGCTTGAAAGGGATCACATAATCTGGCTTGAGATCTCCGGTGAATTGTCCCATTACCACGATGGGGTTGCCGCAGAAGGGACATGAAGTAGCAGCAAGGCTTTCATCACCGACGATTTCACCGCCGCAGGACTTGCATACATACGTACGCAGACCTTCCTGTTCTCCTTCCTGCCATTCACTTCCGGCAGCAGTGTCCCAGTTCATATGATCTTCAGTATCCTGATGCAATGCCTCATCATACTGCTTCAGGGCTTCCACTTCGAATTCCGCATCGCAGTATGGACATTTCATCTTCTGGAGTGTACTGTCGAAAGAGATTGCCCCACCGCAGTTGGGACATTTGTATTCCTGTAAATCTGCCATGATAATCGCTCCTTTCCTGTTTCAGGTGATGGAAGAAGCCAGAATCGCCTGACTCCTTCCATCCATTCATTGTTCAGCTGTTGAAAGGTTTCTTAGACTTAGAGTCGATTGGATCGGCTCAGAATCCACTCAGCCTGTAGAGCAGAAGTTCATCAGCAGAATCGTCTGCTCTGCCCTCGCTCAATGCGACCAGAACACTTCCATCCGGCATCACAGCTGCTGAGCTGATCCATGGATAAGATGTACCGAACAGTTCTTCATCATCCGCTGTTGCCAGAAGATTTCCATCGCCTCCATAGAACAGGATCGACCTCATATTGCCATCGAAAGCGATGAAGCCATTAGCTGTCTCTACAACGTCAGTGATGGACCCAAGACTGCCATTTTCTGAAAATTCGACATTGCCGAATTCAAACTGCTGATTGCCTGCTGTATCAAAGACCCAGACTGTTTCCTGGCCTTTATCATCCGATGTACCGCTCACATAGATATGATTCTGTGAAAGGAAGGCACGGTCAGTTTCTGCAGATGAGCGCAATGCCCATTCTTCAATCTGTGCTGTTTCTCCATTCAGGCTGATTTTTCTCAGCGGCCGGCCGACAAATGCAGAGAGCCCCCAGTTTCCATCCGGATGAATCACGGCGCTGTCGACATCTTCGTACTGTCCGGTCACTTCGCCATTTTCCATCACCAGCATCGGTTCCATGAAACCAGAAACGTAGAGTTTTCCGCTTGAATCTGCCGAAAGTTCTTCATAATCGCCTTTATCTGTCAAGTCTTGCTTATCAATGAACGTCAATGCATTGTCACTGTATTGATATTGATAGAGCGTATTGTCCAGAAGAACCCAGACAGTATCACCGGTGACTTCCACACGGCCGGAGAACAGATCCGAAACAAGCAGCGGATCATCCAGTTTGAGCCAGTCAGCGGTAATGGTATGATCGCCAGCACTGTACGTGTGCTGGACATCGGTTGAGAACGGCTCCCCGTTCCAAGGCCATGGCGCGTCGGTGTTATCAATATCTGTCAGTGTGAATTGCAGTGACTTGATAAGATCCTTGACACGTGAATCCTCCTGATCACCGGAAATACTGACGAAAACTGTCGTGCTGGATGGCTCATCACGGCCAAGATATGTCAGCGTAGATGAACCCCAGTATTCCGATTCATATTCCACGCATTCTACACCACCAATATTGGTCGTCTCCACGCTCTGTTTTTCAACAAGTTCATAGGCGTCAATTCCACTGCCTTTAAGCCTGTCTCGATACGAGCCAGCACTGTCTACCGATGCCTTAATCTCAACGGTCACCAGAGCCGTATTATTCTGTGGGATGGTAAGCTCCATATAGCAATAATCACTGCTGTCGTTGGTCTTATCTTCATCCAGTGCCCAGTCATCTGTATAACTGAGTGAGAATAAAGCGGTGGATGCTTTTGTTCCTTCAGCAGTACCAGCCGTCGGCTTTGCGCTGCCCGTACCCGCGGATGGCTTGCCACCGCAGGCAGCAAGACTGAATGCTGTCACTGTTGTCAGGAAGATTGAACAAATCCGTTTTACTGCTGTTGTCATGATGATCACCTTTCCTTTCTTTACACTTCCCAATTGATGCCGGCACTTGCAAGAACTTCATTGGTTTTGCGGATCCAATCGGAGCGATCACCCTGGAGAACAAGTTTGGCTTGATCCGTGATCACCTGTGCTGCCTGCTCCTGATCGCCGCCTGAAAGCATGCTCTTGACACCCTGAGTGATGGCAGCTGCTGCCATGATGTCCTGCTTGTTCTTCTTGATCGAATTTCTGAAGCCACGGAACCCTTTGCCGCCCAGTCCAAAGCACTCATCAAAGTAATTGGCGAGTTTCTTTGTCATGCCTGGTTTGCTTGGCATATAGATATCTCTGACTGCGTAGTCTCCGTCGAAGACCAGATGAACATACTTCTTATCTGGTTTTGTCCTGGCATCAATGGCCTGGTTTCCATCCGCTTCCTCATAGCTTGCCAGATCAGCATAGCGATAGATGTTGTATGTTTTATCTCCACCAAGACCGGCAAAACCACCTCTCTCCGTTTTGAAGAACATCAGTCCGGAGGCCGCATAGCAGTACAGGATCCATCCTGATTCGTCACCAAAGACTTCTGACTTCTTCTGCTCCCTGAGGATAGAAGTCACAATTCTCCCGTTCCTTTCCTGCTCCTTCAGCAGCCTTTCATATGCCGGATATGTGTGAACCATATTATTGAACACACGGCCGGCCTGCTTGTAACAATCCCGGCAAATGAACGAGCCATCCGCCAGCTTGACCTGTGACGCAAAACCGATTTCTTTGCCGCAATGTTTGCAATTCTGCTTAGCCATATATTTTTTCTCTCAGTCATTCATTGATCTGCAATCTTGTTATCTCGCTGTGATACGCGTTTCATCCTGGTTTTCTCGTGCCGCAGTTCTGACAGAACTTTCCCTGATTGACTCTGCCGCATTGCGGGCATGTCCACTCACCGGAATCAGAAGGCTTTGGCAAGCCGCATTCCTGGCAGAACTTTCCGGTATTGACGGCACCGCACTGACACTTCCAAGTTTCCGTCTGGACAGGCTGGGGCTTCTTTGCCCCGCATTCCGGACAAAATTTACCGGTTACAGTTGCCCCGCAAACGCACTTCCAGCTTTCCTGGGCGGATGCCTGTGCAGGCTTTTGTGCTTGTTGTGCCTGCTGGCCCATGGCATACAGATTCTGGGCGTTCATGCCACCGGCATTCATTGCCATGTTCATGCCCATGAAGCCGGCCATTGCTCCGGAAGGATTAGCCGCTGCTGCCTTCATGGCATCAGCCTGAGCACAAACCAGGGCTGCACCTGCCATATTGGCATTTTGCAGTACTGCTGTACGCTGCAGCTGCTTGACCATTTCAGCATCTTCCGGAGGCAGGGTCACACTCCCCAGAGCAATACTGACAACTTCCAACCCTCTCAGTTCTCCCCATTTCACGGACAAAGCTTCATTCATTGCCTTTTCCAGATCGGTGTTATGGGCTACGATTTGATTTGGCCTCAGTTCTAGATCAGAAAGCTTGGCAAAAGCCGGCTGCAAAGCACTGATAAACTCTGTTTTCAACTGACTGTCCAGCTGATCTCTTGTATAGGACTCTGCCACATTGCCGCAGACCTTCGTGTAGAACACAATCGGATCAGAAATCCGGTAAGAATACACACCCGAGCAGCGGACCGATACGTCGACATCCAGACCGATTTTGGAATCTACAATCCTGAAAGGTACAGGATTTGGGGTGCCGAACTTATTGTCGATCAGCTCCTTTGTATTGAAGTAGTAAACACGCTGGTCCTTTCCGGTATCTCCGCCGTATGAAAAGCGTTTGCCAAATGTTTTGAATGTATCCGCAATACTGCTGCCAAGATTTCCTGAAAAGATGCTCGGTTCTGTCGAGGTGTCATACGTAAATTCACCAGGTTCCGCACACACCTCAACAATCTGGCCCTGTTCGACAATGATCATGCACTGGCCATCCGCAACCGCAATGCCAGATCCGTTAGAGATAATATTGTCGTTTCCCATCTTGTTGGATGAGCGGCCGCTGACCCGTTTTCTTCCCTTTGTCACCAGTACTTCCTTGTCCATTGCTTCGCAATAGAAGAATTCTTTCCACTGGTCAGCCAAAGTACCGCCCAGTGCTCCTGATACAGCTTTAATCAGTCCCATCATTCACCTCCTGTGATCTTTGTGATCCAAATGAATTGCTATATTCAACTCTCATTTTTAATGCCGACGATACTGCCTTCTTCATTCAACTTCTTTGCACACCGCCTGCACATATCCAGATCTGCACAAACCATGAAGCAGTCATCACATACCCATCTGTGACAGATCGGACATCTGCTGAAGTGTGTCTCGGCATCCTTTTCTGCCTGCTGATATACAGCTTCTTTTTCGCGCTGATAAAGTGCTGCATAGATTACTTTTTTTCCTTCTGCAGCGGGAGGAATACCAGCCTTTGAAAAAGCAATTGGCTTGCTCTTCCACTCTCTTCCGCATTCCTGACAAGTTACCGAGAACTGAAATTGATCATTTGTTGAACAATCTGTCAGAATATCATTTAACAACCTCTGCATGGTCGGACCATCCTCCTTTCCTGAAATGTTTTTTGATTCTGCCGACTGCTTTTCTGCGACTTCATCATGACAGCTCATCAGCAATGAATCCATGGTCCCAGGTCTACTCCTGAGCAGGAAAAAGAAAAAAGTAAACCAGGTCCACCCTCAGGAAACGCATGGTAGACCGGGTTTACCATTGCTGATAAATTGCGGTTGGCAGAAGTATTGAATACACAAGCATGCATCATTATTGTAAAGTAAAAAAATACCCGGCTTTGGTGGAAACCGGGCAGTCTTCAGGAAGAGGGAATGATGCTTTTTGCACTGATATGGCAATGATCTTACTGTTTTAACAATGATGATTGACTACCTGCATCGTTTGCAGCAGGCGTCATGAGACATCTCTCAATTTCACGGGCAATGAGGAAATAATACTCATACTTCTGGATCGCATCCCAGTTTTCCCATGTACATGTAAACCCAAAGGCCATTGCAGGCATCTCATACTGGCTGCGCATGAAAGAATGAAACAGGTCCTCGTTGTTATAGACCGCCGCCTGGTTTTCTATCCTCATATCCGTCATTCCTGTCACCCAGGATGCCAGTTTTGTTTGTGAATTCGTCCATCAGCAAGCCACTAGTACCCGTGTGGCCTGCTGTCGTTACAGCTTCATCATGTACAAAGAAAATAAAAGGATCTATAGTCCCCGGTCTGCTCATCAGCTGATCACAAAATAGCAGACTTGGCCTGCCGTCAATTACCATATGGTCTAGATTGTTCTTCCTTAAGGAAAGCACAGAATTCATTACAGCGGCAAAAGACAGTCAGATGTCCTGATGCTGAAAAGTGGAATCCTCAACCTGTATCCCGAGGGTCTTCACCGCCATGACGCTGCAATTGATCAATGCAGCCGCATCTGCGAAAAAGATCCAGATACATCATCAGTTCTTCATAAGAAGAAATACCCAGTTTCCGGTAAATATTTCCATTGTGTTTTTTTACTGTGCTCATACTGATGCAGGCAGCGGCAGGAATTTGGGAAACTTTGTAGCCGTTCATGTAATACTGAAAGATATTGTATTCGGCGTGTGTCAGTGTTTTCACGTGATCCGCAAAATGCTTCAGAAGTTCCTCCATATCCCTGGGAAGCTCGCCAGCTTCACCGCCATTTTCTTTGCTGGCAAGATAGCTGCACAGCTCTTCCAACTCTGTAAATTTGTATTTGTTTTCGTCTGGATGCCGGCCTTTCTGGATCTCCTGGAAACTCTGTACAATCGGCCTTACAAATTTATTGGAAAGCTGCCAGGCGATGATGATCAGAATCATGAGTGAAGCACTGAGAACACTGATAATCCAGATATTGTGCTTATAAATATACTGATCACAACTGTGACGTGGAATCAGGACTGCCAAAACCCACTGCTGGCCATCATAACCGGGAATCTCCAGACTCTTCTGCAGACCGTAATATTCATCCTCTGCTGTTCGATATGTATAGTAATTGGCATTTTTCCGCACAACTGACAGACTTTCTTCGTTATCGAGCCAGGTGCCTTCTGTGTTTCCCGTCATGCCTTGATCCAGCCTCAGGATATTGTTCTGATAAGGACTAAACACGCTCACCATAGTTCCGAAAGAACTCTCAATTGCAGGATACTGCCGAAAATGTGCCGCATTCAGTTCAATGCCACAGGAGCCAAGAAATTCACCTGCATCACTGTAGATCGGCACAAGCAGAAGGATCACATCATCCCAAGTATTTCTCAGATCCATGCGGCTGATCCAGTAATATTCAGATTTCGACACGCCATTAACCAGATCCTGATACCCGGGGATCCCTTCTGTGCACAGTTCCATATTCCATCGACTATGCAGACCAAGATTGTTTTCTCTTGCCAGTATCATATTGCCGCGAAATAAGGTAATTTCCGGATTCAGAGTAACACCGCTGCCGATATTGGCAAGGCGCAGATAGACGCCGCATCGGGACAGATCAGCATCAGGAAGGCTGGTATTCACTGTTGCATTAACCAAGGCAAAAACACCGCTGCTGCGGCCAAGCTTGATCATTGTGCTGAGTTCTGTATACATCAGCTTCTGAATATTGATCAATTGTTCGGGATGATCATTCAGATCTGATACTGACATGCCTTCTGCTTCCAGATACCCTTCAATATCCCGTTTCAACTCACGGGAAAGCTGCAGGCCATACCCTGTATATGCTTCAATTTCTGCAGAGACCTGATTGGCTGTCAAGGTGACCTGGTTTTCCAATGCCTGCGCAATCTGCGGATCTGCCTGCAGATGAGCACCGATTGCACTTGACAGCACCAGAAATACACCCAGCGCTGAAAGGATGAAAAAGATCAGATATTTCATCAGCTTTCTGTGCATCGTTACCTGATGTGTCTGGATGACATGCAGAAATCTCCCTGTTTCTTTCCATATATCTGTCATCATGATCACCCGCTTTCCTGCTGAGGCAGTGAGACCTCAAGATTCATCATTGCCTGACTCTTCAATGCCTTTACATCTCTTTCGCCATTTTTCCAGGAAGTATTCGCCATCCGCAGCTTACTGCGCACATTCTTTTCAAAGGACTGTTCCAGCTCCAGATAGTTTGTCATCTGCGGAGCTGTATAGAATGTGTATTCTTTCTGGGTCTGCAGATACGCCTCATACAGGCTTCTGTATTTATCATCTTTCAGGTTGCCAATGTAATCCGGCAGAAGATCAAACGCTTCGGTTGTTACCGGCATGTAGCCAAGGCTTGTCACAAAGCGGTTATTGATCTGTGGATTTGTAAGCCACTTCACAAAAGCAACAGCCTTCTTTTCTTTCTCCGGAGTTGACTTCACGGCACAGATCCCTGCTCCTCTCTGGATCACCAGTTTCTGGCCATCCGTAAAGTACGGAACCGGTCTGGCAATGATTTCAATTGGCTCTGATCGATTATCCGCATATGTCACAATGTTCTCATAGTAAAGAACGCTGGCAGATGATGCCACGCTGACAATCGCATCAGCGGTGCGAAGAGGTTCTGTCGCATATCCATCCTGCAGCCATACCCCGCCCTGCACAGCCGCATCCGCATATGGTTCCCAGACTTTTGAAAAGGCATCACCGAAATACACACTGTCATTTACAAAGAAATCCTTTCCAAGAGACTTCACACCTGTCTGAAAATAGTTGAAATGATAGTCATGGACGAAAAATGCTTTGCCATCATGCGGTATATCCGGCGTCTGTGCATCTGTCCACTGATAATAATTTTTTGATAAAGCAAACAATCCTTCCCATGTATTGAGCTGATCAATCATTGCCCCTGTATCTTCAGCAAAACGATCAAACAGAGTTTTATTAATAAACATGATTTCCGTTGATTTGGCCGTTGGAAAGACAACAAGACGATGATCAATCTCACCTTCCTCAAGGAATGACGGGATATAGGCAGAAAGTTCATCATCATGAAAATAATCCTTGAAATCGATCAGAGTTTCCGGGTTATCCATTGCCAGGACTGTCTTGGGATAGGAAACAAACAAATCGGGAAGATTGCCACTGCCTGGTTCCCCTTTGGCTGCGCGCAGTACTGCTTCATGAACGCTATTGGTATTCGAGACCATTGTCACTTCTATTTTGATGCCTTTCTCAGCCCCGACCGTTTCATTAAATTCATCAACCAGATCATTCAGGGGAGAGTCGGTCTGCTCACCATAGACATGCCAGAGTGTCAGGGTAACGGGATCTGCTTTTGTGATGACTGTTCCGCATCCTGTCAGTGTGACGACGCCCGCCAGCAAAACTATTATCGTGATATACAACCAGGGTTGGTTTCTTTTCATTGTTTTTCCCCTTTCAATGTATTGATCACAGAGGATTTTCACGAATCTCAAAATGCCATGTTGCCTGGACGCTTACCCCCTTCATGCAAAATGTCTTTCAAAGCAATCATCACTGGCATCTCATCCAATCGATCAAATTCAATAAACCGCCTGAACTATCAATCATGTCAGAAGAGCATTGCTATTTACATCTTATTTGTATCAAAACCATGGAAATTTGTCCCCCGTAAAAATACGGGCTTTCTTATGATTAAGATTTCTATGCATCCTTCATATATGTCTTGAAAACGGAATTGCGGGAAATATTTTTTGCAATGAAAGACATATTGCACAGTGGGAACACCTGGCAGACATAATATATGGACAAATGGAAAAAGTGATGATGCGATGATGATTTCGGATCATAAGAAAACTGAGAGTACTTTAAAGAATGTTCTTCAGCTGGCAATAGCTGTTTCTTTGGATGCGGTGAGCCTAATTGTACTTATTGCTGATGATACTGAGAAAAAATCATCCACTTTCTGAAGCATTATGATGCATGCATCATAAGCAAGGCTGCGTTTTGTCTTCGCACGAATATAATTCCTTTGTAAGTCTCTGCAATTTTTCATTGCACTGAGAAACATGTTAGAATAGAGCGGTCAAAAGAAGAGGTTATTGAGTATGTTGACAAGAAACAGGAAGAAGAGAAACATGGCAGCCGAACCGGATGGCATGGCAAATACACAGCGTTCTGCCAGCAAGCGGAAATATATGCGGCGGCAGAAGCGGATGCGGGTATGGACCGCTGTATTCTGTGTGATTCTTGCCATCTACGTAGCGATCGGCGTCACGGGTGCTGCTGTTGTGCAGTATATGACCCGCGATATGCCAACTCTGGATATCAATGACTTTGTCGGTGATGAAAGCAGCCGTGTCTATGATGCCAATGGCAACCTGCTCATTGAACTTGGCACCTATTTCCGTGAAAATGTCAGCTATGATAAAATGCCGGAATCACTGGTGGATGCGTTCCTTTCTATTGAAGACTCCCGCTTCTTTGAGCACAATGGCTTCGATATCCCGCGTTTTACTTCCAGTGCCATTCACAATGTGCTTTCTGGTGATCTGACTGGTCAGGGTGGTTCCACCTTTACCATGCAGCTGGTGAAGAACAGCTACTTCTCCGTAGATAACGGCGATGCCAGCACAAGCTATTCAGCCGGCAAAGGCATCAAGTACAAGATCCAGCAGATCATGCTGTCACTGCAGCTTGAACAGAAGCTTGATAAGAAAACAATTTTTGAGCTGTATGTCAACCGTCTGAACTTTGGCAATAACATCCGCGGCTGTGAGATGGCTGCACGCTATTATTTCGGCAAGGATGTCTGGGAGCTTAACCTTTCCGAGTCCGCTATGCTGGCCGGCATTGTCAACCTGCCGAACTATTACAATCCGTATGCCCATCTGGATTATGCAACACAGCGGCGTGACCAGGTGCTGTACATGATGCTGTACCATGGCTATATCACCGAAGAAGAATACAAGCTTGCCACCTCGATCAAGGTTGAAGATGAACTTGTCGGTGAATATGCCGATATCAAGGAATCCAACACGAAGTATCAGGAATACATCGATGTTGCCCTGGAAGAAGCCGTGCAAATGACAGGCTATGATCCGGTATCCAAGGGCATGGATATCTATACTGCCATGAATCCGGATATTCAGGACAAGATCATTGATATTGAAGCAGGCAACTCTATAACGTATGCGGATGATCTGATGCAGACGGCAATCATGACGATCGATCATACATCTGGTGAGATTGTGGGTATTGGCGGCGGCCGCAATTATACGGCAAGCGGCGGTTCCCGCCTGCTCAACCGTGCAACAGATATGTACAAGCAGCCTGGTTCCACGGCGAAACCGGTCATCCCATATGCCCTGGCCTTTGAGTATCTGGGATTCTCACTGGATGAACAGGTTATTGATATACGGTACTCCTATCCGAATGAAAACCGGATTATCTCCGACTATGACGGCAGATATCTTGGTGTTATTTCGATCAAGGATGCCCTGGCGGATTCCCGCAACATTCCTGCGATCATGACCCTTGGCCTTGTCACTGACAAGATCGGCAAGGAACAGGTCATCTCCTATATGCAGGCAATTGGCTATGACAGTATGACAACAGACAATTATCATCTGTCTATTGCCATTGGTGCCAACGACTTTACGGCAACAGTGGAACAGATGTGCGGTGCCCATGCGATGCTGATGAATCTGGGTGTCTATAACAAGCCGCATACGATCACTCGTATTGTAATGACCAACAATGATACGTATTATCCGGAAGGACAGAATCAGCGTGTATTGTCGAGCGGCAGTGCCTATCTTGTAACCCAGCTGCTGGCAAACGACGTCACCCAGACCAAGTATGGTACGTATATGTCAATCCTCAAGCGCAGCTGGCCGGTATATGCAAAGACCGGCACAACCGACTGGGATTCTTCTGGTGCACAGTATGGTATTCCAAGCGGTGTTGCCAAGGATGAATGGATGATTGCCTCCAATGGCAAATACACCAATGCGGTATGGATGGGCTATGATCAGGCTGTGGCTGGTGAAAATACTTACCTTGCCCAGTGGAAACTGGCTCTGAATATTCCAGGCAACATCAACAGCCAGCTGATTGATCTGGAAGCTTCGATTACCGATGATGCCACCTCAGCTGTACAGAAACCGGATGATCTGACTGAAGTATCTTACGTAAAGGGTACATGGCCGCATGTCAATGTCGGCAAGACCAGCGGCACTACTGTTACCTCTACTGTTTCCAATACCGGTCTTGCCAATACCCCGCAGGTTGACAGTATGAGTGATTCCTACCGTATCACTGCCAAGGGATATATCAAGGGATCCACCAGTACGGCAACAGCAGAAGCAACTGCCACCCCTTCTGCTGAGACTGAGGAAAAGACAGAAACGAACAATTCGCAGACGACCAATAACAATCAGACAACAAATCAGACCAATAACAATGCCAATGCCAATAACGGCAATACGACGGATAGTGGCAATGCCGGCAATACTACCGACAATAACAGTAATAACAATAACAGTGGTAACAGTACGGATAATTCCGGCGGTGATAATACCGGTGGAAATACAGGTGACAGTACCACTTCCGGCGGTGAAACAAGCGGTGGAAACAATGATGATACCGGTCAGGGCAGCAATACCTCTGGCGGTGGTCAGTGATCTGATGCAAAAGAAGCAGAGAAATCTGCTTTTTTGTTTGGAAATAAAAATGGAAGATATTTCATCTTCCACTTGCTGACTTGATTATCTTTGCTCTTCGGATTTGAGATCCCGATGCATCAATGCTGTGATTTCCTGATCAGGAATACCATTTTCATACAGGACATGGTAGACCGCTGTGGTAATCGGCATATCGATGTGTCTTTCTTTTGCCTCTTCATAGACAATACGGCACGCTGACAGGCCTTCCACAGTCTTGGTATTGGTCTTCATGAAGTGATCAGCACTATTTTCAATGCCGATCTGATAACCAGCCATGAAATTGCGGGAAAGTCTGGATGTGCATGTGACAATCAGATCCCCTACCCCATCCAGACCAAGGAAAGTCTCAGGATGCGCACCGAAGGCAACGCCATAGCGCTCCATCTCAGCCAGTCCTCTTGTCATCAGGGCAGCCCTGGCATTGTCTCCCTGTCCAATACCTTCCAGAATACCAGACGCAATGGCCATGATGTTCTTTAAGGCAGCACCGATTTCCGTGCCAATGACATCTGTATTGCGGTATACACGGAAATAATCATTGGAAAACAACTGCTGGATGATTCTGGCCGCTCCTTCGTCTTCACTGACGGCATTGATGGCTGTCAGCTTGCGCTGAATCACTTCTTCGGCATGGCTTGGTCCGATCAATGATACGATGGCTTTGACATACTGTGCAGGCATGATGCGGCGGATGAAGACGCTCATGCGCTCATGCGTAACCGGATGGAAACCCTTGGCCACATTGATTACGATCACTGGATGATCCAGACAGGCAATTGCCTGGTTCAGCACGGTTTCAATGGCACTTGTTGGCACAGCTGCTAACAGCAGATCTGCATCCTGTATGCAATGCATATCCGTACTGGCTGTCAGACTCGGATTCAAAGGATCCGGAAACGCCTTCATGTTATGATGATTGAGATTAATGTCATCTGTTTCCTGCTGATTTCTGCCCCACAGCACTGTTTCATTTCCATTGTCAGCCAGTACCTGAGCCAGAGCGGTTCCCCAGCTGCCAGTACCAAGTACAGCCGCTTTCATTCACTGACCTTCTTTCTGGCGATGATTCTGATCGGCGTTCCTTCCAGATCAAAGGCATGCCGCAGCGCATTCTCCAGGAATCTCTGGTATGTGAAGTGCATAAGTTTCGGATCGTTGCAGCTGAGCACAAAGGTTGGCGGTGCAGCCGCCACCTGGGTGGCATAGTAGATACGGAAACGCTTGCCGTTGCGGGCCGGGGCAGGATTGGTTACCTGCGTATCAGCAATGACCTGGTTGAGAACATTGGTAGCAATACGGCGGTTGGCGTTTTCATAAACATGATCAACAATCGGGATAATCTGGTTTGTACGCTGGCCGGTTTTTGCAGAGACAAAAATGATTGGTGCATACGCGAGATACACAAATTCTTTGCGTACTTTTTCTGTGAATGCATTCATGGACTTGTCATCTTTCTCGACGGCATCCCACTTGTTGACGACGATAATGACCGGCTTGCCGGCTTCGCTTGCATAGCCAGCCACATGTTTGTCCTGCTCACGGATACCAGCTTCTCCATCGATCAGAAACAGGGCAACATCACAGTTCTCAATAGCTTTCATCGCCCGCATGACACTGTACTTCTCAACGGACTCCCATACTTTGCCGCGCTTGCGGATACCTGCAGTATCAACGATGACATACGGTCTGCCGTCAAAGACAAATGGTGTATCAACGGCATCGCGGGTTGTTCCCTGCACATTGGAAACAATGGAGCGTTCCTGGTGGAGCAGACGGTTGACGAGAGATGATTTGCCGACATTTGGCTGGCCGATGACCGCAATACGGATGCCGGGAAGATCTTCCTTTTCCTTTTCGGTCGGCATCTTGGCCATGCAGGCATCCAGCAGATCGCCGATGCCAATGCCATGAACACCGGATACAGCAATCGGGTCACCCAGGCCCAGCTCATAGAATTCATAGATATTGAGCAGCCGTGACTCATCATCAATCTGGTTGACAGCCAGTACAATCGGTTTGTGGCTGCGCTGCAGGATACCGGCAATGTAGCGGTCATCATCCGTGATGCCATGTTTGCCATCAGTAACCATGATAATGACATCTGCTTCTTCAATAGCAATCTGTACCTGTGCACGGATTTCTGTCTGATACGGCTGGTCTTCCATCTGGATTCCGCCGGTATCAATCAGCTGGAAATGATGGCCGGTCCAGTCACCTGTGGCATAAATCCTGTCTCTGGTAACACCCGGAACATCTTCTACAATGGATACCCTGTTGCCGGCAATCCGGTTGAAGATCGTCGACTTACCGACATTTGGTCTTCCGACAATTGCGATCACGCCGCTCATGCCTGTTTCTCCTTTGCAAAGTATGCTTCTACAAGACGGTATACAGCATCAGCACTCTCATCAAAGGACAGATCAGAAGTATCAATTTCCACAGCATCTGCTGCTTTGACAAGCGGTGATTCTTTGCGAGTTGTATCCTGCTTGTCGCGTTCCGCGATCTCAGCCGCAATCTGCTCAACGCTTTCTACCTGCAGTCCCTTTTCTTTGTCCTGCAGATAGCGCCGGCGTGCTCTTGCCATCGGACTGGCTGTCAGGAACACCTTGACTTCGGCATCAGGCAGGACCACGGTACCGATATCTCTGCCATCCATGATGAACCCCTTGGCAGCTGCCATGACCTGCTGGCGTTTGACCAGATCCTGACGGACTCTCTTCAGCTTGGAAACGCGGCTGGCAGCAAGGGAAATATCCTCATGGCGGATTTCTTCACTCACATCCTTACCATCCAGAAAAACCTTTCCTTCCGGTGTCAGAACAATCTCTGTATGGGCAAGCATATCGGCAATCTGATTTTCATCATCCAGATTGAGGTGCTGCTGCAGGGCTTTGCAGGCAGTGCAGCGGTACATTGCTCCGGTATCGAGATGGACATAATGCAGTTTTGCGGCAAGTGTATTGGCAATGGTACTCTTGCCGGCAGCACTCGGGCCATCGATGGCGATATTGATTTTCTCCATGTTTACGCTCCTTTCCTGCTCAGAAAAATCCAATAAATGACAATCAGCAGCACAATGATCAAAGCAATGATCAATACAACCAGCACAATATTGAGAATCTGGTTGGTATGGCGCATCTTGTCAGAAACTTCAGACAGGTTGTCTTCATAATCATCCAGCTGTGCACGCATCTGGGTTGTTTCATTCAGCAGCTGCTGGCGGGTTGTCCGCTCCAGTTCCATACGGCGGTTGAATTCACCCGTGCTCATGACATGATGCCCATCCTGATCAAGATCCGGCACTTCTTCATTACTCACCTGTTCCTGCTGCTGATAGGATGGTGCCTTCTGGAGTACCTTCTGTTTCTTTGACGGTGTATCATCATCCACCAGTCCCCTGACTGTCGAGGCAATATCACGGGCGTTGTCCGGCGCACTGGGTGCTTCATCTTCCTCCCGGTAGGCATTCGGTGTCACATTCTGATTGATGAACGGCACCTGCGTTGTTCTTCTGGCATTGCGGGAAGTTTCACGACCCTGAAAAGGACGGTCCACAGCTGGTGCAGGCTGTTCCTTCTTCAGACGGTCAAGAATATTAACTTCCGTATTTTCAGATACCGCATTGCCCTGGGCAATGTTGTACTGTTTGACTTCATTGATATAGCGGTCCAGATAGTCATTGGCAAAAGCCGGTTCATCCTGAGAATCATCATGCTCAAAATGCAGGCTGTCACTGTCATTCGTCTGCACCTGTGCGCGCTGATCGTCCACTCGCGGACTCTGGTAGGCAGTCCTTCTGACATGAATCGGATCATGATCATTGGCTGTATCCGGCACATCCGACGGCGGGGCAAAATTATTGCTGTCAATCTGGTTCAGACGATCCTGAAAACGATGAAGATCCCTCGTCTCGATCTCCTGTCCAACATCATTCTGCAAACTTTCCCGCAGATCTTTATATTTTTCTGTCCGTGATAATTTTGCCATATACTTTCTCCACAAATTACACCGCTAACCATTATAGCATAGACCCCTGCTGTCATTGTGCAGGGATCCGATCATATATACCGATCTTTCCAACAAAAAAGCGGTCTTTTCATAAGACCGCAGTGTCTGTACGTGATGGCTTATCAGCGGTGCAGCAGTGGTGAAACGTGCTTATAGAGCACGCCTGTGATCACACTGATCACAGCACCCTTAAACAGGTTGAATGGCACAACACTGAAGATGATCAATGTGCCAAGGCTGTTAATTGCAGGATTGACGGCAGCACCCATCTGCAGGATGGCATCCAGCGGGAAATTTGCCAGTGTCACATAAGCCGGAATCAGTACAAAATAGTTTAGTACAGCACCGGCCACAGCCATGCATACGGTACCAACAGCCATGCCGATGATGGCATTCTTCTTTGTCTTATGGCGCTTGTAGATGATCGCTGCAGGTATGCAGAGTGCACTGCCGATCAGAAAGTTGGCAAGTTCACCAACACCCATTGTGATGGTACCGTTGAACAGCAGATTCAGCACAATTTTAACAGCTTCAATCAATGCACCGGCGACCGGTCCCATGGCAAATGCGCCCAGCAGGACTGCAATCTCAGAAAAATCAAACTTGTAGAATGATGGTGCAAATGGCAGCGGGAATTCAAACAGCATAAGAACAGTTGCAATCGCGCTAAGAATGGCGATCTTGGCAATGTTCTTAGTGGTCAGAACGGACCGTGCGGATGCTTTTTCACTGATACTTGTTTTTGATACTGACATGGTTTTCCTCCTCTGCCCCACTAAAAAAGGGGGTCTTTCAGATAAAAACCTCCGGGTATACCTATAAAAGATGTTCACTCTTTCATCCAGACTTTACTGTCGCCATCGGAATTTCACCGATTCGGTTCCTGCCTCAGCAGGAAGTCGCGGGGTTTACCGCCGGTCAGGAATTTCACCCTGCCCTGAGTTTTATCAACCAAATTATAACGGAATGCAAAGAGAATGCAACAAATTTTCCTCATGCATAGATTTCCAGCAGCAGTTCAATCAAAGAATGCTCAGCAGCACCAAACCACTTGTAAATCATATACAGAGCAATCATCATACAGACTGTTGTTACAATGGACTGTGTCTCTACCCTTGCACTGGTGCTTTCGGCAATGACATGATTTTTCAGGAAAACGCCGTACAGAACAACGCCGATCATGATGATGATGCCGACTTCCGGACTCTTCAAAGAAATCAGCCCCGCCACAAGGAACGCGGCTGATTCAGAAAGCCAGCCCATTGTACCAATGGCAAAGATCCGGGTTACCGTAATCTTTTCATGGCGGAAGATAGAGACAAAGACATTGATCAGATAACCGATGCTTTCTGCCAGTACAAAGATCACCAGTAGCCTGAAAGCAATCTCGGCTGTATGTGTAAAGTTCAGGCGCAGATAGCTGAAATTCTGTGTATCCACGATCTTCTTGAAACCAATGGCAAGGAATGCGGACGCAATCAGCCATTTGATGATCATTCTGCCAAGGCTTGCCAGAAATGGCGAAGGAATCTCCTCATAGGCTTCATTCTCCATACAAGCATATGGATGCAGCAGCAGTTCCGAGAAAGAATAATGATGCCGTCTGACAATGGCACTGACCTCTGCATCGCGGGCCTGTTCCACCCGTGCATGGCGGGCTGCCATTTTCTCTTTGAAAGAAGGCTTTTCTTTCTTTTCAGGCTTTGCATGTTCCGTCAGAATATCGAAATTCTCATGCTTGACGGAGGAATCTGCCTGCATCGTTTTTACCTCTGGTGCCTGTTCACTTACATGCAGTGTATCTTTGACAAGCACCGAAACCGTATTTCTGGTTTTGGAATGGTATGGGATATGGCGGGCAGCCGGGGCATGGTGAAAACGGTCGGAAGGCAGAGCGGTTCTTTTGTGATAGTAGCGAAGAGATGGTTTCACGATAGTCTCCTTTGTATCAAAAATGTGCCATATCAGCACATTTTGTATTTTCATGTCAATCAAAAGTGTGCCAGGAAAACAGCCTGACGTGTGAATCATCTTAATTTTATTTGATTGGCATAGCCTGTCAACTGCAAACCAGGATCTTAATCAACTGTCTGCATCCATCCGTTCTGCATGAAAATCAAACACCCTTCCCGTCTGTTCATCATACACAATTGTCATTGCCTCACGCACCGGCCAGGAAATTGTGGCATAGGCAGTTCCAGATGCCAGTTCCATGTCAAAAATCGTATTTTCAGAAGAAGAAATGGATACTGTATCTGTACACAGGGCACATTTCAGTGCCTGGATGACCTGCATTTCCGCAATCTGGTATTTTTGTGCTTTTTCCAGGAAAAGAATGGACGCAAAGCGCTGCTGCATCATGGCAGCAAAAGCAGCGCAAACCGTGACGGCAAGCAGAAAAACACTCAGAAAATACACCGAGACATTACCGTGCACTGTATGCAGCCGCAGCCTGATATGTTTCATTTCCGCGCTGGTAGTATACATAGATCACCTCCTGTTCCATGCCAAATGAGAGTGCATCAATGTCATTGAGAAAGATCTGGGTGCCAGGCTGCAGGATCATGCGGTTATTGCGCAGCACAAGCTGACAGTCTCTTCCCTGGTATTGAAAATACAATGTATCATTGCGGCATTCCAGATCATAGGAAAGCATCAGAATTCTTCGCAGCTGCTGCAGGGCAATCTCATCCTGGATACTTTCATCAAATGCGGTCAGCTGAGGCAGTATCCAAAGACATGCCGTCACCGCAGGCAGCAGCATCACACTGATCAGGATCGTCAGCAATGCATCCCCTAAGGCGAAGCCGTGGCTTGACACGTTTCTTCACATCCTTTCATCTGTCCCAGGGCATCCTCGAAGTGCTCGGCCATCTGCTGCCGTTTCTGCTTAATATCCTGACTGCCTGCTGTGTGCAGTGCAGCGGCACCATACACAACAAGACAAAGCATTGCAGTAATCAGAACGGCAATCAGCGCCTCACTTAGCAGAAAGCCATTACGGTGTAACAAGACGGCCGCCTCCCAGCTCAATGATGATCTTCTTTCCACCCGGATATACAGTCTGTGCCCTTTTGACATTGCCTTTTTCATTGAAGTAAATCACGGGAAGTTTTCCAAATGAATCAACATATTCCTGATTCTCTGCCAGAGCCATTGCCCTTGCCTGCATCTGCAGATAGCCGCCTGGCCACAGAAAGCGCTGGATCATTTCCTGTTCAGAAAGAACGGGCAGACTCATACTGGCAAACACGCCAAGACACAGAATCACAATCATCATTTCAAGCAGTGTAAAGCCATGTTTATTCAATGTGCGCGGTACCATCATAGATCGTCAGGCTCTTTTCGTTATGATCGCATGTTGTCTGATTTTCGCTTAATAGGCCGGCAGAAACAAGATCAGATACGCTTCCCGGGTACTGGTCAAATTTCATTTTGTATTCCAGTATGGCGGCATCTGCCACCTTTTCAATTGCCCGGCAGCCCTTGTCATTGACAATGCCAAGAGTTGTTTTGATATTGGGAACAGTCAGCAGAAATAAAACGGAAATGATGACAATGACAACTGTCATTTCCAGAAGTGTGAATCCTTTGTGGTTGTTCTTTTTCATAGTCTTTCCTTTCAGATGCCGATCTGCTGCATCATTGCCATCGGCATTAGCAATATACGGTACGCAAAGATGATGACAAGTCCTACTGCCAGGTAACAGACTGCCTGAACGCCATGGGTGAAATGGTCAATCTGATGCCTGGTGCGCATCAGACTCATCTGCAGATAGCCGGTCAGGATGCCGGCAGTATCTTCAGCATAAACTGCTGTCTGGAAAAAGGCGGCCAGTGCGCTTTCAAGATACGGAGACACGACGGCCCGGCTCAGTGATTCTCCCTTCTGGAAAGAATGGTCCAGCTCACTGGCAAGAAATGCAATCAAAGGCCGCTGATTCATTCGTGAAAGAATCTGAAGTGACTGCCTGGTACTGATCTGTCTGCGCACACATTCCTGAAAGAAACGGGTAAACTGCGTCGATGCCAGCTGCACAGGAAGATTGTTGGGAAAGTGCAGGGCTGCAAAACGATATGCTTTGACGATATTTGTTTGTCTGGTGCACAGCCACAGGATGGCTGTGAAAACAAGAACCGCCGCAAACAGGCCTCTTGCAAACCATGCCATCAGTGATGCCAGCACAGCCACATTGCCGGATGAAACATTGACAGCTGTTACCATATTGAGCATGGTGGGCAGCACAGTTCTTTCAAACAGGAAGATGCCGCCTGCCATTCCTGACATTAACATGCATGGATACAGCAGTCCTTTTTCAATGATGGCAAGATGTTCCTTCTCCTGGGCAGTGATGGCAATGGCAAGCTGCAGACTGTCCAGAAAAGGAAGATATGCCAGGAAATCACGTAGGAAGCTTTGATAGCTGGATGGCATATACTGCCCGAGAAACGTCTCAGCCAGCTCGCCATTGTCCAGGTGAGCACGGATGGCATCAAAACATGATTTGTTGGCAGGTGTCTGCAGAATATGCATTGTTTCTTCCAGGGAAAAGCCGCTGTCCATCAGAACGGCAGCAGCCTTGATATCCTGCTCAGAAAGTGAAATCCGCCGCCGCAGCCATTTTTTCAATAATGCCGTTTGCGGCCGCAAAGGATGCTTTGGCAGACAACGGGATGAAGTCTTCACTTGTTTCTTTGTTGGCAAACCAGTAGTCCACCTCCTTTCTGTCCATAATTTCATAAATGCCGGTCATACCCTGGCTGCATGGGTACAGCCGCTGGTTGGATATGCCGCCAAGCACGTCCTTCAGCTGGTAATCTTTGACGCCAAGATCCAATAACCGCAGTATTGCCGAAGTGCAGCTTGAAGCATGCAGTGAGGTCAGTACCAGATGACCCGTCAAGGCACAGCGCACTGCCATCACTGCTGCCTCAGAATCTCTGATTTCGCCAATCATGATAATGTCGGGATCATGGCGCATCAGCTGCTTGATGCCTTCGGCATAGGACATGTGCTGCCTGTCATTGATCTGCAGCTGTACATACGCAGGATTAATCACTTCCACGGGATCTTCCAGGGTATAGATTTTTCTTCCGGAAACACTGTTCAGCAGGGTATAGAGCGAGGTTGTCTTACCAGATCCGGTAGGTCCTGATAAAACAAACAATCCGGTGCGGTGTTGAAGAATGTCATGCAGAAAGCCCTGTGCCTGTCTGTCCCGGGTCAGATCATCAATCTGCAATCTGGAAGAATGATTCAGGATGCGCAATACACCGCTGGTCAGCCTGTAACTTGTCACAAGTGCAAAGCGCAGTGACAGTACGGTCCCATCCACTTCTTCCTCAAAGGAGCCCGTCTGCGGTACAGAAACCCGGGACAGATCAAGGTTGGCACGATACATCAGATAATGAAACAGGCGCAGATCATCATCCTGCGGCTTCAGTTGTTCCATGGTGCCATGCACACGCATCTCGATCGCTACTTCCCCCTTCTGGCTCAGCAAAGAAAAATGTATATCTGTTACCTGATAAGCCAGTGCAATTCTCAGCAGGTCCTGCAGTCTGTCTTCCATGTCTCTTCCTCCTTCATCTCTCTATGCCCCTGCAAAACCACATTTCCCTGAAGAAAATAAAAAAAACATCAGTTCAATGAACTGATGCCTGAAAACTCAGAAGTATTCCCGCAGGCAATCACCCGCCATAAACGGATTGGTATCTGCTTCCTGGCCAATGGTCGTAGCAGGTCCATGACCGGGATAGACTTTCAGATCTCTTGGCAGCTGTTTCAGAAAGCGCAGAGAAGCGGACATTTCCTCCTGACTGCCGCCAAAAAGATCGGTGCGCCCGCAGCTGCCGGCAAACAGCGTATCACCACTGAACAGGACATTGCGGTACTGGATACAGCAGCTGCCCTCTGTGTGGCCCGGCGTATGATAAATAATCAGATGGAATGTTCCAACATCCATTTCTTTCTGCATTGGCAGAATCTTACTATACACGGGTGAACAATATCCTGCCCTGGAAGCAGGATCTACCAGAGCAAGATCTCTTTGATCCATGAATACCGGACAGTGGTAAATATCCACAAGGTCGTCGACAGCACCCGTATGGTCTTCATGGCCATGTGTCAGCACAATGCCATCTGTCACTTCATCATCCCCGATTTCGGCCTGAATGCGTCTGGCATAGGCTCCGGGATCAGTCAAAAGCACATGGCCATGATCATGCAGCACATAACTGTTTTCACCATACAGTCCGATTGGAAGTGTTGTAATCTTCATACATTACCTAATAAAAATAACCTGATACCAGGTTATCTTATTTCTTCTCCTTGTGCAGAGTCATCTTGTTGCAGCGCGGGCAGTATTTTTTGATTTCCATTTTTTCTGTATGCTTACGCTTGTTTCTGGTTCCGATATAATTCTCTTCCCCACAGACTGAGCACTTGAAAGTAATATTCTCTCTTGCCATGGTTACCTCCTGATGTCTATTTGCGTTGGTATTATACCAGAATCATCATTCTTTTCCAACAATTTATGCAATAATGGGAGATGGAGGAAGCTATGAAGAGAACTGAAACAAGAAAAATCATGGTTGGCAATGTCCAGGTTGGTGGTCAGAACCGCTGCATCCTGCAGTCCATGACCAATGTGCCGGCCAAGGATATTGACGCAACAATCGCCCAGATCAATGAACTGGAAGAGCACGGCTGTGAAATCATCCGGATCGCCGTATTGGATGAAGACGATGCAAAGGCAATTCCGGCAATCAAGAAAGGCATTCACATTCCGCTGGTCGCAGATATTCATTTCAACTACCTGCTAGCTCTGGCTGCCCTGGATGGCGGTGTCGATGCAATCCGCATCAATCCTGGCAATATCGGCTCCCGTGAGCATACAGAAGCTGTAGTCAGAAAATGCAAGGAAAAGCATGTGCCGATCCGCATTGGCATCAATGGCGGTTCTCTGGAAAAACAGTTTCTGGAGAAATATGGCCTGTCTGCCGAGGCAATGATTGCCTCTGCTGACCGCCATGTCAAAATTCTGGAAGACATGGATTTCCATGACATCTGCCTGTCCTTTAAATCGAGCAATGTCGAACTGACCATTGCTGCCTATGAGCTTGCCGCAAAGCATTATCCATATCCTTTGCATCTTGGCGTGACCGAAGCCGGCGGTTTTACAGAAAGTGCAGTGAAATCTTCTGCCGCCCTGGGTACCCTGCTGCATGAAGGCATTGGCGACACCATCCGTGTATCTGTTTCAGCACCGCCGAAGGATGAGTTGATCATTGGCAAACAGCTGCTCAAATGCTTTGGCCTGATCAAGAATGTACCAGACCTGATTTCCTGCCCTACCTGTGGCCGAATCCAGTACGATATGCTGCCACTGGTGAAAGAGATGGAAGACTATCTTGGCACCATCCATGAAGACATCACCGTTGCGATCATGGGCTGCCCGGTCAATGGCATTCAGGAAGCCGGCCGTGCGGATATCGGCATTGCCGGTTCCTATAACTCAGGCATCCTGTTCCGCAATGGTGAAATCATCAGAACGGTTCCACAGGATAAGATCAAAGAAGCACTGATTGAAGAAATTCAGCGTTTCATTGCCGAGAAGAAACAAAAAAAGCAATCATAATCCATAACAGCCGAAGTATTCGAAAAGGTGCCAGTGACTGGCACCTTTTCTGTATAGATATTACGATAAATGTTTTGATAAAATGATCCATTACTTCGCAGAATCTGCCTGCTGGGATGCAATCGGTTCAAACTTTCCGCTTCGCAGCATGGCAATTTCCTGCTTATATGGAGGTTTCTTGTCAATGTAGGGTGTTTCCAGAATCTTGGCTATGTGTTCCGTTCTTTTGTTTTCAGCCACGTTGTGCAAAGCTTCAAACCCAATTTCTCCCATACCGATATTGGCATGGCGGTCTTTTCTTGCACCCTGCACATTCTTGGAATCATTGAGATGAATCACATGCAGTCTTTCAAGACCAATCACATGATCAAAGATGTCCAGAACATCATCAAAGTGGTTTACATCATAGCCTGCATCCCATATGTGGCAGGTATCCAGACAGATACCGAAATGTTCGGGATGGCGCAGTTTTGACAGGATTTCTGCCAGCTGCTCAAACCGGAATCCAACTTCACTGCCCTTGCCTGCCATTGTTTCAAGACAGACAATCACATCGTACGGATCATATTCAATCGCATTGAGCTGCTGGACAATTGTTGCAATGCCTGTTTCCAGATCCGTAGTTGTATAAGACCCCGGATGCAGAACAAGATACTTTGCCCCGATTGCCGCGGTGCGTTCCAGTTCCAGCTGCAGAAACTGCCTGGCAAGTTCTGCCACTTCCGGCTTGACACTGTTGGCTGGATTGATGATATACGGCGCATGAACGATCAGCCTCTCCATAGGCAGATGATGTTCTTTCATCAGTTCCTGTGCCTGGGAAATATGAAGCGTATCAATATCTTTGCGTACCGTATTCTGCGGCGCACCGGTATAGACCATCATGGCATCACTGCCATAACTCAGTCCTTCTTTGACACTGCCTTCCAGATACAGCGGTGCCTTCATCTGCACATGGCATCCAAGAATCATGCTTTCTCCTTGTTTTTGGCAATCTGCCGTTCTTTATACATTGCCTTCTTTTCCTCACGGATCTTTGCCCGGATCAAATCTCTCTTCTGATGGCGGTGAATCATCTCAATCTTCTTTGCCCGCTTCTTCTTATAGCCAGGCTTAACCTTCTGGCTCTTGCGGGTATAGATCATGGCAATCTTCTTTTCCAGCTCATCATCTGGCTTCATGCGGCGCTGCCCATATGGATGCAGCTGCTGCCAGCTGTCCTTATGCCAGCGCATATGATCAAAGTGAATGCCCATCTTCATCAAAGACCGGATTGCGGCATCATCACTTTCATGATACAGCGTATAGCATGTGCCGCTGCTACCGGCTCTGCCGGTTCTGCCGGCCCGGTGCACATAGTATTCCAGATCCTGCGGCAGACCACAGGAAATGACATGGCTGACCATGTCGATATCAATGCCTCTGGCCGCAAGATCCGTGCAAACAACATACTTGTGCATGCCAAGTTCCAGGCTCTTCATGGCCTGTTTGCGCTTGCGGCTGGTCATATCGCCATGCAGTTCGCCAACATCTACACCCGCATCCCGCAGACTCTCCGCAATCTGGGCGGCTTCCTGCCTTGTATTGCAGAAAATCAGGCATACATATGGCTGAAAGCCCGGCAGCATGTTCAGAATTGTCTCTGCATAGGTATGATGATAGCATGGCACCAGGACGTGTTTGACGTTCGGGTTGTAGCGCACATGATCACCGATCTCGATCGTCAGCGGATGGTGCATATATTTACGGATAAACGGTTTGAGCTGATCCGGCATCGTTGCCGAAAATGCCAGCATCTGCAGATGTTCTCCCATCCTGCCGGCAAAGGCATCCACATCATCCAGGAAGCCATACTCCAGTGTCATATCAGCTTCATCCACAATCAGAATGCCTGCCTGGTCCAGACGCAGACTGCCGCCATTGAGAAACAGATCACGTATACGGCCCGGTGTTCCAATCACGATATGCGGCTGTTCTTTTGCCAGCATGGCTTCATCCTTGGAGCGTTCACGGCCGCCGATCAGCAGCTTGATGCGCAGAGACGGATCAACTTCACTCATGACCTTTGCCTTCTCAAAAATCTGTGCCGCAAGTTCACGGGTTGGCGCAGTGATCACTGCCTGGGGATGGTCAATCGATGGATCGACCATTTCCATCAGCGGAATCAGATAGGCGTGGGTCTTGCCGGTGCCGGTCTTGGACAGACCAATGACATCCTTTCCCCGCAGCATATTGCCGATGACTTCCGCCTGGATCGGCGTTGGCTCTGTAAAGCCATTGCGCCGGATAAATTCTTTTGTTTTTTCCTTCAGGTTATATTCCTCAAATTTTTTCATATTCTCACCTATAATTGCATATGGAATTATAACGAAAAAGGTAGGAATGTCGAATGGAAATCATCAGTGTTGTCCCGCGCGGATACTGCCAGGGGGTTGTCAGGGCGATCATGCTGGCAAAAGAAACCGTCAAAAAGTATCCTGACAAGAAAGTAACGATGCTTGGCATGATCGTGCATAATCAGTTTGTTGTGGATGCATGCCGGAAAGCAGGAATTCATTTTATTGAGGATCCGCTGAAAACAAGGGAACAGCTGCTGGATGAAATTGATGATGGTGTGGTGATCTTCACTGCCCACGGTATCAGTGATGCCGTGCGTGAAAAAGCAGAAAGAAAAGGCCTGATCTGCGTGGATGCGACCTGTCCGGATGTGCGGAAGACGCATACCCTTGTCAAGGAACATGTCCAGGACGGTGATGTGATTTACATTGGCAAAAAGCATCATCCGGAGGCGGAAGGAACCGTATCGCTTTCCCCGCGCATTCATCTTGTCACGTGCATGGATGATGTGGCTGCCCTGCCAGAGCTGCACAATGTGCTGATTACAAATCAGACGACTCTTTCTCTGCTGGATGCACAGCAGATCATTGCCGCATGCAAAAAGCGCTTCCCGGATGCTGTTGTGGCCGAGGAAATCTGCAATGCGACCAGAATCCGCCAGGAAGCGGTCATGGCATTGAAAGATGTAGATCTGCTCATTGTGGTTGGAGATCCCCGTTCCAACAATTCCCGTATGCTGGCAGAAACAGGAAAGAAAGCTGGCATTCCGGATGCATTGCTGCTTTCCAGTGCCAGCCAGCTCAAAGAAGACATGATTCATCATAAAAAGCGCATTGCGGTAACAAGCGGTTCATCCACCCCCAATGCGCTGACCAAACAGGTCATTGACTGCCTGCAGACATATGCCGATACCGGCATTCTGCCCCATGTTAATCCTGATCCTGAAGTCCTCTGATCTCTTCTTTGGTTAAAGGACGATATTCTCCTTCTTTCAGATCCGGATCCAGAACGAGATTCTTCATTCTCACTCTCTGCAGATACAGCACTTCATTATCCAGAGCAAGAAAGATCCGCTTCACTTCATGAAACTTTCCTTCCTGGAGAATGATATGTCCGCTTGTTTCATCAAGCGGATGATAGACGGCAGGCAGAAAGAGGTCCTCTCCTTCTTTGATCCCCGCCTTCATCTTCTCAATATCCTGTTCACTGACAGGATTTTTTACTTTGACATAGTACTCTTTTTCGACATGATGCTTTGGTGACAGCAATTGATGTCCTAACGGCCCGTCATTAGTCAAAAGCAGCAGGCCGGCTGTATCTTTATCAAGCCGGCCAACCGGATAAACGCCATGTACCTGCTGATCAATCAGGTCCATGACAACCGGTTCCCTGCCTTCGGTTGCCGTAATATAGCCTGCTGGTTTATTCAGCATCCAGTACACATATTTCTGGTATACAACCGGCCTGCCATCCAGCACAATCTCACTGTCTTCCGCAATCTTTGTATCTGGATTGCGGATGATGACGCCATTGACCTGTACCAGACCCGCCTTGATCATCTGCTTTACCTGCGTGCGGGTTCCTTCTCCCATTGAGGCAAGTGCTTTATCCAGCCGGATCATTGCCGCTTCCTTCTTTTCGGGAACAGCCGCAGCACATCCCCTGTCATATAATAGGCTGCTGCACCGGCTGCCATCATCAGGATGAACTGCTTGAGAATACCGCTGTCTGCTGCACCGGCATCAATACCGGCTAATGACAGCAGATACATGGCACCATGCATGGAAAGGCATCCGGCCAGTGCTTTCAGCAGGACAATGCCGGTTCTGCCATATTCTACCAGTGCCCTTGTCCGGATTCTTGCCAGTGAGAGAAATACCAAAGCTGCAAAATAGAGAATTGAAGAAAGCAGGATTCCCTTCATGCCCCATTTCTTTACCAGCGGGAACAGGAGCGCTGCTTTGATCACAAAGGCAATCAGCTGATAGGTGCCAAGCTGCTTGTGCAGCTGCAGTGCAGACAGCAGATACATGCACAGAATACCCATGCCAAACAGAATTGCTAACGGTCCGGTCCATCTGAATACAGACGCTGTATAGGCAGAATAGATCGATGGGAATAATGCTTTAACAATGGCATCGCTGTGCAGGAATACAAATGTTCCCAGGGGCATTGCTACGATCAGGAAGGATGCAAAGGCACGGTTGACATGCTGTTCAATCCGGTCTCCATCTCCATTGGTAAACGCTTCTTCAATCTGAGGAAGGCGCGTGAAGCAGTCAACGCAGGATAGCAGCAGCGGCAATGCACACAGTGCGTATCCCTGAACAAAGATGATGCCCTGTGCAGATTTGATGTCTGCGGCAGCAATACCATAATGAATGCCTGCATATCCAGATACAAAAAGATCAAACAAGATCCACAGACTGCTGAGAACAGCCTGTATAAGATATGGTCGGCTGGCATGCAGGATCTGTTTCTGAATTCTGCTTTCATCCACTGCATTTGTGCGCATGCCAAGACCATGTGACTGATGGATGTAGTAGGCAAGTACAGCTGCAGAGGCTAATACGCCGGCAAGCGCGCACATCATAATGGCAGAGGAAGATGCTTTCTGCAGCTTTCTGACACACAGCCATGCAAGCAGAATGGTCAGCACCAGACGCAGTCCCTGCTCCGCCAGGACGCCGCGCATATAGTCATGATGCCGTCTCATGCCCTGATCTACACTGCGGAATCCTGCCAGCATGCCTTCACTGACGGCAAACAATGCAAAGCAGCGCAATACTGCTGTCATGGCTGCAATATCACTGGTGTCTGCGCCTCTGCCAAGAATCCAGGCAGAAAGCGGTGCAGCCAGGATCATTAGTAAAGATGCCAGGATGGCGCCAATGACAAAGCCGGCAATGGCAGTATCATGAAAAACTGCCATGACATTCTTGTATTTCTTACGGCGGCTGTAATGGGAAATGATGACAGCGATGCCAAAAGGCACCCCTGCACAGGCTGCCTCAAAGACAATCTGATACAGCACCATCACTGGTGCAAGCAGGGCACTGTCTGCCCCTGCCAGCATCGTCAGCGGGATGATGACGATCATTTCTATCAAACGTTCCACCAGGCGGCACACGGCGCCGCCGGCAGAAAAACCCGGTATTTGTTCCTTTCGTTCACTCATTGTTTATGACTCCACATACTGCATTCCACTCTGATTCAGCGTGATCTGATGATATTCCCGCTGAACATTCTCTCCGTTTTTATCCTGCCATTCGACAAGCATTTTCAGTGATACTTCATCCGTATCACTGCTGCCGCTGATGACCATTCCCTTGACAAAACCATCATCTGAATTGACCTGGTTGGGAATCAGAGAATATGGTCCGTCAAAAATACCGATGCTCGGCATCATAGTGGCGGCATCCTGCAGCTGCGTATCGTTGGCCACTGCAATCATGACCACATTGTACATGGCGATTTTTGGTTCATCGAGCACAATGTAGTAGCTGTAGGTACCTTCACTGACTTCTTCCATCTCTGCACTGAGCGTATAGAAGCGTGATTCTGCCGTAAAATGGATCTGATCCATGACGGCCTGGTAATAGGTTTGGTAGTTTTTCAGCTTTGTTGAGGGCGTGCTGCTGCCGCATCCTGCAAGCAGAATCACAGCGGCGAGCACCCGGTTTAAGTTGCTTTTTCTCATAGCGTACCTGTCAGCTTCTTCATTATACCAATTATGATGGCTTCTGCATCAGTGGAAGCCGGATGTTGCTTCTCTGCATTTTGGGATCAATTCCGCTATAATAGCACCGTACAAAGAAAGAAGGACCCATATGTATCAGATCGATTTCAAGCATCCTGCAGCAAAACTTTACTTCTGCGGCGTCGGCGGTTCGTCCATGAGCGGTCTTGCTGGCATGATGAAACAAATAGGCTTTGATGTCTGGGGCAGCGATATTGCCAAGTCCCCTGCCCTGATTCAGGCAGAAAAAGACGGTGTTCATGTCATCATCGGCCAGAAAGCTGAGAATATTACAAAAGATATTGACTGTGCCATCTTTACAGCAGCCATTGCGAAAACAAATCCGGAATATCAGGCTGTGCTGAACCTTGGCATTCCGCATCTGACCAGAGCCGAGCTGCTTGGACAGATTATGGCACAGTTCCCGATGTCTATCGGTATTGCCGGCACCCATGGCAAGACAACCACAACTTCCTTCATTTCAGAGATTCTGCTGCGTGACGGCAAGGATCCTTCCATGCAGATCGGCGGTGTGCTCAACAGTGTGCATACTTCTTACCGCCTTGGCAAATCAGATGAATTTGTTGCGGAGGCATGTGAGTATACCAACAGTTTTCTGTCTTTGAAGCCGCGGATTGGCATCATTACCAATATCGAGGCTGATCATCTTGATTTCTTCAAGGATCTGGCAGATGTACGCCACAGCTTCCGTCTGTTTGCCGAAAACATTCCGGCAGATGGCTGGCTGATCATCAATACTGAAATTCCAGACCTTGATGAGATCACAAATGGTCTTAAATGCAAAGTCATCTACTTTGGCGATAATCATGAAAAGGCTGACTATTATGCCACGGATATCAAGTACAATGAACTTGCTGAAGCAAGCTATACACTTGTGCGCCGGCATGGCCAGAGCCAGAAGATTGTGCTGGAAGTACCGGGCAAGCAGTTTATCTGGGATTCTCTGGCAGCAGCGGCTGCCTGTGATCTGTGCGGTGTCAAGCCGGAAAGCATTACGGATGCCCTGCGTGCGTATAAGGGTGCCGGCAGACGTTTCCAGTTCAAGGGCAAGATCAATGGCTGCCAGATTGTAGACGACTATGCCCATCATCCGACTGAAGTTGCTGTCACGCTGGATGCAGCATCCAAGATTCCTCACCGCAGACTGATTGCCTGCTATCAGCCGCATACGTATTCCCGTACCAAGGCATTGATGGATGACATTGCCAAGGCACTGCATGAAGCGGATCTTGTTGTACTGACTGAGATCTTCCCGGCAAGGGAAACAGATAACCTTGGCATTTCTTCACAGGATCTTGCAAAGAAGGTTGAGGCACTTGGCACACCGTGCCATGTCTTCCATACGTTTGAGGAAATTGAAGACTGGGCAAGAAAGAACTGTGGTGAAAATGATCTGTTTGTCACCATGGGCGGTGGTGATGTTTACAAGATTGCGGACAATCTCACGAATTTCCATTATGAATATCCGCAGGATGAGAAAAAAGCCTGAGTTATTACAAATCTGTGTATAGTAAAAGCCATACCTGCCGTGAAGCGGATATGGCTTTTATTGTTGTTCAGAATTCCAGAACGAAGTAGTTCTTCTTGCCTTTGCGGATGATGGAGAAGGAACCATCATATGCACAGTCACGGCACATTGCATAGGCAGTGTCAGTGATCTTGTCACCATTGACCTGAATGGAGCCCTGCTGAATCAGGGTTCTGGCATCGCGCTTGGACTTGGAAATGCCGCTGGAAACAAGGGCATCCACCAGCAGCTGTCCGTCTTCGATATGGGCTTTTGGTGCATCTGCGAGTCCTTCCCGCAGTTCTGATGCCGACAGGTCCTTGATCGAGCCATGGAAGAATGTCTCCGTGATCTTTTCTGCCTTGGCAAGTCCTTCTTTGCCATGCACAACCTCGGTCAGCTCCTGGGCCAGTGCTTTCTGGCAAGCACGCTTTTCCGGCTCGCTCTTGAGACTCTCTGCAAGAGCTTCAATCTCTTCTGGTGTGCGCATGGACAGACGCTTGAGGTAATCCACAATATCTGCATCCGGTGTATTCAGCCAGAACTGGTAGAATTCATAGGCATTTGTCCTGGCAGGATCCAGCCAGATATTCTTTCCTTCTGACTTGCCGAACTTTGTGCCGTCGCTCTTGGTAATCAATGGTGAGGTAATGCCAAATACCTTTTCATCATCACCAAGCACCTTGCGGATCAGTTCAATGCCGCTGGTCAGATTGCCCCACTGATCAGAACCGCCGATCTGCACATCGCAATGATACAGCTTGTGCAGGTTCAGAAAGTCAATTGCCTGCAGGATCGTGTATGTGAATTCGGTGTAGGACAGGCCGCTGTCGAGCCTCTTTTTAATGGTATCCTTCTGCAGCATGTAGGCAACATTGAACAGCTTGCCATAGTCACGCAGGAAGTCAAGCAGGCTGAGACTGCCAAGCCAGTGGTTATTGTTTTCCATGATGGCCGCATTGTCACCTTCAAAGTCCAGGAACTTTGCCAGCTGGGTGCGGATGCATTCCGCATTGTGCAGCACTTCTTCGTGGCTCAGAAGTTTTCTTTCTGTTGTAGGTCTTGGATCACCGATCATGCCGGTGAATCCGCCGCAGAGGGCAATCGGTGTATGGCCTGCTTTCTGCCATCTGCGCAGCAGCAGGATCTGCTGCAGATGTCCGACATGCAGAGAGTCTGCAGTTGGATCAAAGCCGCAGTAAATTGTGGCCGGGCTTTCCAGACGTTTGACAAGTCCTTCCATGTCTGTGCAGTCTTTGACAAGACCACGCCATTTCAGTTCTTCAATAAAGTTCATATATTCTCCTCTTCTCTTGATGCAAATAAAAAAGGCATCCTCATATCTAAGGACGCCTTCTGCGCGGTACCACCTTAGTTCACTTGCGTGCACTCTAGCCGCTAACGCCGGCATACGTCCGCATAAGCGGAGTGCTCCCGGGATGTAATTCACATCTGTTTCTGCATTCCTTGCACCATCCGGAATGTCTCTGATGTCAGTCTGACAGATGCCAGTAAGCCCGATCCATGCATGCCTACTGTAACACAGCAGGTTTTTGAATTCAATCCTTGGTTGTCTGACGCGGCGTGAACAGATAGCTCAGTTCCATTGCCTTATCCGATTCATCTCCGCTCTGCAGCATCTTGGTCATGACCCGCATGGAGACTGCACCAAGATCGTAGCTTGGAATCGAGAAGGATGAAATGGCCGGCCTCATCATGGCATTGTACTTGGTATCAATGACACAGACAATTTCCATGTCATCCGGAACAGAAATACCATTCTCACGGGCAGCGTTCAGTGCTGCCATTGCCTGGGAATCACGGTTGCCAATGACCAGGTCATATTTATGATCCTTGAACCAGTCGGACAGGAAGGCATAGCTTGTACGGCTTTCCGGCGGAATCTTCAGGAAGTTGTCAAACTTTCTGCCCTTTGCTTCAAAGGCACGCTGGGCACCCTTGACCATCTGTGCACATGTATACGGATTCTTGCGGTCCTCAATGATGGCAATATCTTCCTTGCCCTCTTCCAGATACTTGGCAGTAAGTTCATAGATTGCTTTCTCAATGTCAACATAGACCGAAGCAACATTCTCACCCTTGACCTTATTGCCGATGATGACAATCGGAATATTGTACTTGGACAGCTCTTCCATCTCATCCATCTGCAGCTTGGCATTATAGACAATTACGCCATCCACACGGGACTTGATGATATCCTCAATGACATCATTTATATCCGTAATGCCTGCTGTAATTGTATGCAGCATGATGTTGTAATTATAGATTTTGGCAACATCCAGAAGACCGTTGATAATCTGGCCGGTATACGTGAAGGATGCCTCCGGAATAACAAGACCGATGACGGTTGTCTTCTGCAGAGCCAGCCCCTGGGCAATGGCATTCGGCTTATAGCCAAGTTTGTCAATAGCTGCCTGGACACGCTCTTTGGTAGGTTCCTTGACAACGTTGGAACCATTGATCACACGGGAAACCGTCGCAAGGGAAACGCCTGCTTCCTTGGCTACATCATAGATTGTGACCCGCTTCATCTGTCGTCGCCTCCATCCTTATGATCAAACAGTCCGCGGAGTGCTTCGGCACCCTTCTGTGCAGCATCAGCACTCTTGCGGCCGAACTCCTGTACCTGCGGATTGTTCCTGAAATCTTCTACTGCTTTGGATACATGTTCTTTTGTCTCATTCAGCGCAGCTCCGACCTTGTCTCCGGCATCTTTCAACTGTGCCTTCTGGTCATCACTCAGCCTGTTATCCAGATAATTCTTTGTATTGTCTGCTGCCTGTTTCATTGCATCAGATGCCTTGGACAGTGCATCAGCAGCAGCTTCTTTTGCCCCCTCGACATTCTGGCGGACCTTAGGATCATTCTTCAATGCGTCCATTCTGTCCTGGGCAGCATCAACAACCTTCCGTGCATTTTCACGGATATAGGCAAGTGTCTTCTTCAGATCTTCCTGCGAATTCTTTTCCGCAGCCGCATTCTTCGCTTCCTCAATGCTCTTATTGACCGATTTCACTGCATTATCCCGGATCTCGGCAATCTTCTTCTTTGCCTCGGCAAACTGCGGAATACTGGCTTCAGGTTCCTCGTTTTCCTCATTTTCTTCGGAAGAAATCTCCATAATCTTCTTTTTCAGATCTTCGACGGTCTTTTCAATGTCTTCAATCGGCTCACGGCTCTCATCCCGCTTCGTGCCATTATCCTTTTCTTCACTCATCGCTCTTCACCTGTTCTGTGCCTTCCTGTTCATTCTCTTCCTTTTTTCTGGCAGCAAAATCCTTTAAATTATTGAGGCTGTCAGTTGTAAAATCTGTCATTTTTCCAAAGGCCTGTTCAGCTTTATCCTGTACTTTATCTACGGAATGAGAAAGCTTGACGGCAGTATCCAGAGGTGCCTGGATCTTTTCCATGCTGAGGTCCGCTTTATCAAGCGTAGATGAAAGCTGTTTTAACCTCTCATTTCCGGTATCCACCATCTGCCACAGTTTCTTGATGAAAATGCAGAGAAAGACAAGTGCCACCGCACCAAGGATCGGCAGCAGCTGTGTGCAGACATTCTGCAGGTCCGTTAATAATGCGTCCATATACAATTCCTCTCTTCTTCGTTTGATTATAAAACATAATGAAAAGTTTTACAATGTGAATGATAGCGCTTTAATCCTGTCAAAACAAGGGATTTATTAACGCCAGGACAAACAGCAGCGTAAAAAAACCTGCAGAAACGATCTGCAGGTCAATTGACATAAATCTTCCGGAATTGCTTACTTGGTCAGCGGCTTCTTCAGGATCATGGTCTGATCCGGTTCTTCTTCCGGTTTTGCAGGCTTTGCGTCCGGAACCGGATCATCCGGGAAGTTCAGATCCGGGAACAGCGGTGCTGTATCAGACAGTGAATCATCATGATCATCGTACTGTTCATCACGTACCTTGAGAATATCATCCAGTGAGAAATCAGGGATCTCCTCATCGGCTGTCGGATTGGCCGTTGCCACAGGCTCTTCTTTGCGGGCAGGTGCAGCCTTTGCATGCGTTTCAGCTTTCTTGGCAGCAAGCGGCTCTGTAGAGCCATAAATTGGTGAAATCACCGGTGTGATATTGCCATCGTCCTCATCGTTTTCAGCCATAGCCTCTGCTGCTTTCTTCGCTGTATTTTTCAGTGCCGTCATATCCTTCTCATCCACACCAAAGATCGGCGAGATGACCGGCTGGAACTGATAGGCAGGCTTAGAAGGCTTCTTCGGCTTCTGTGTCTTGGGAACAGCCGGCTTGACCGTTCTCTGACGGACAGGCTGATGGTAATCTGTATCATCTGCCGTTATGCCAAGCCCGGAAGGCTTCTTCTCCTCGCGCGGCGGCATCTGCGGAAATACCGGCTGTGCAGGCTTGCTGTTCTGTACCGGGATATCCTGTGTCACATCAATCCGGCTGACCCGCGGTGCTGTATGAACAGGCTGTTCCACAGCGGGCTGTACGGAGGGCGCTTCCCTTCTTTCCTGAACCGGCTTGCCAGAATCAACTCTTCTGGGCTGCGCTGCCACCGGTTTCACTGCGGAAGGTTTGACAGGCGCCGCACTGACCGTTTCTTCCTCATCCTCATCATCGAGATAATCGTCATCATCATCTTCGAATAAGAGATTCTGCAGTTTCTTAAGCATAACTTCATCCTTTCTTACATACGTTACTATTCTATGCTATTTTTTGAATCTTGTTAAGATTCCTTGCATATTTACGTTGTTCTCACTCCGATGGAGCGACACTTGCCTGGGCATCCGCATTGGTCTGCCCGCCCTTTTTCAACAGATCGGCAACCGTGCCATTCACTGGTGCAAGGTTTTCAAACAGAGCTGTCTTTTCGGCGCGGTATACCGTATCACTGCGATTGGCAAAGTCGTCAATCACATGGCTTTCTTTGATACTGACACTGCGTCCGATCCGCAGCATGGCATCGCTCACATTGATGGCTGCAGACAGATCACTGATGGCAGTAAAGATCATATGTCCGACTGTCACCCGGGTCAGATACATGGAATCCACCTGATAAATGCGGATGGCATACGTGTATTCTCCTGATGCAGCATTGGCACAGATACCATCATCCTTCAGCACGGGTGTCAAAGATGCCAGCGGGTCTGCATCCGTCTGGTCATCCTGCTGATAATAGAGATCCTGCAGAATGCCGGATGTGTCCAGATTCATGATGAATCTGGTTCCTTCATAGTCAAACAGCACTGACAGATCATCTGCCTGCAGGCTTCCGACACTGCGCGGCAGCTGATAGCTGTAATAGTATTTGATACAGGTATCCGTGGATGTCAGCGGCACAGCCAGAGCATCCGCAATCCGTTCATTCAGAAGATTCTGATATGACTGCTCTTTGCTGCAGCCGCTCATAAGCACTGTGCACAGGCATAAGATACAGCCAATTTGCTTCTTCATGAACTGCCTCCGTCACTATTTTAGCATATCGCCTGCCGGCTTGCATGGCCGTGCTGTCAGTTGATAAATCGGCTGCCCGAGATCCATGAACTTCTGCTCATATTCGGTAATGGCATCCTCCGGATGAGGATTGCGGCGGAAATCCACGGAGAAATCCATGAATACATAGCCTGCATTGACAAAGCAGATCACGCTGTCTTCAAACAGATCCTTGTTATCGGTCTTCATGGCAATATATCCGTCTTTTGCAAGCAGTTTGCGATAGGTATCCAGAAAGGCAGGTGCGGACAGACGGCGCTTATGCGTGCGCTTGCGGGGCCAGGGATCCGAAAAGTTCAGATGGATGACATCGATTTCTCCGGGTGCAAACCACTTTTCAAGATCTTCGGCTTCCCCGACGATCATGCAGCGGTTGCCCGGCTGCTGCTCATCTTCCAGCTGTTTGCGCACAGCCACGGCAGCCGCATTGCGGTCCTTTTCAATGCCAACCCAGGCATCAGCCGGATTGGCATTGCTCATAGCAAGCAGATATCCGCCCTTGCCTGAGCCGATCTCGACATGCAGTTTCTGTCCATGCAGCACTTCTTTCCATTTTCCTTTGTTTTCTTCCGGATTGTCCAGGGCGTAGTCAGTATGGGCCTGCAGGTATGGCTCAGCCCACTTTTTCTTTCTCATTCTCATTGTGTCTGTTTCCTCGTCTTCCAAAAAAGAAGGCAGGTGCCTTCTTTTCTGGATTATTCACTCTTTCTGCGGAAGACACGCTTTTCCACGTTGCCGCCTTCATGATCGCGGTCATGATGACGGTCACGATCACCGCGGGCACCATGCTGTGGACGCAGCGGTTTCTTCTCCACATAGCCTTCCGGCTTTTCCAGCAGTTCACGGGCAGATACCTTGACCTTGCCGGCATCATCGATCGAGATCACCTTGACCTTGATCGTATCACCGACATGCAGTGCCTGCTGAATATCATCGGTTCTTGTCCAGCTGAGCTCAGATACATGCAGCAAGGCATCTGTGCCAGGGAACAGTGTTACAAAGGCAAAGCTTGGCCTGACTTCCGCAACTGTCGCATCATAAACTTCACCAACATGTGCCTCACGGATCAGATCACGGATCATATTCATGGCCTTGTCGATCATCTCCTGAGATGTATGGTACAGCACGACATTGCCGTCATCATCGATATCAATCTTGATATCGTCACATGCGGCGATAATCTTGTCGATCTGCTCACCGCCCTTGCCAATGACAATGCGGATCTTATCGGTCGGAATCGTCATTCTGCCAAACTTCGGTGCATACTTGGAAACATGATCACGCGGTGCGGAGATGGTCGCTTCCATATTATCGAGGATCTGCATTCTGCCCTTGTGTGCCTGAGCCAGTGCCTCGGCAAGGATCTTTTCGGAAATGCCTGTCACCTTGATATCCATCTGCAGAGCTGTAATACCCTTGCGGGTGCCGGCAACCTTGAAGTCCATGTCACCGTAATGATCTTCCATACCCTGAATATCTGTCAGAATGGAATAGGTATCGCCAACGGTAATGAGACCCATGGCAACACCGGCTACCATTGCCTTGATCGGTACACCAGCAGCCATCAGGGACATCGTACCTGCACAGATGGATGCCTGGGAAGAGGAGCCATTGGATTCCAGGACTTCGGCACATGTACGGATTGCATACGGGAATTCTTCTACTGACGGCAGTACCTGGCGCAGCGCTCTTTCACCAAGAGCACCATGGCCGATTTCACGTCTGCCCGGTGAACCCATGCGGCCAACCTCGCCAACAGAGAACGGCGGGAAATTATATTGGTGCATGAATCTCTTTTCTTTGACTGGTGTCAGATCTTCAATGGTCTGGGCATCAGACAGTGGGCCAAGGGTTGTGATGGACATGACCTGCGTCTCACCACGTGTGAACATGGCAGAGCCATGGGCACGCGGCAGCAGATCCACCTGAGAATCCAGCGGCCGCAGTTCATCAAGAGCACGGCCATCCGGTCTGATCTTGTCTTCAGAAATCAGACGGCGCACTTCCTGAGCCTCTACTTCGACACCATATTCATGAGCCTGCTTGACAGCTTTGTCACAGGCTTTTTCATCCGGCCATTCCATATTGCCGATGTCATCTGCCATCTCATCGATGATTTCATCGATCGTATGATAGCGTTCCAGCTTACTCTTGATGGAAACAGCCTCACGAATGCGCTGGGCACCATGGGCATCAATATAATTTTTGACAACCGGATCAATCTGGTACAGAACAACTTCCATCTTTTCCTTGGCACAGGCAGCGATGACTTCTTCCTCAATCGCACACAGTTCCTTGATTGCCTCGTGTCCGACCATCAAAGCCTTGAGCATATCCTCTTCGGATACCTCTTTGGCACCGGCTTCAACCATGTTGATGGCCTGCTTTGTACCGGCAACGGTCAGGTCTATTTCAGCCTGTTCCATCTGCTCCACACTCGGGTTGATGATGTAATCATCACCGATCTTGGCTACCTTGACACCGGCTACCGGTCCATTGAACGGGATATCGGAAACACACAGAGCCAGGGAGGATCCAAACAGGCTGGCCATTTCATTGGAGCAGTCCGGATCATTGGAGAGAACAGTATTGACGATCTGTACTTCATTGCGGAATCCTTCTGCAAACAGCGGACGGATCGGACGGTCAATGAGTCTTGCGGTCAGTGTGCCATGTTCTGTCGGTCTTCCCTCACGGCGCAGGAAGCCGCCTGGGATTTCACCATTGGCATACATCTTTTCCTGATAGACAACGGTCAGCGGAAAAAAATCCGTGTCTTTGGCCTGGGAGGAAGCAGTAGCTGTTGACAGAACAACCGTATCCCCATAGCGGATCAAGACGGAGCCGCCTGCCTGTTTGGCAATTTCTCCGTTTTCCACAGTCAGCGTATGGCCATGGAAGTCCCAACTTCTTTTGTACTTTTCCATTTTGAATGCAATCTTCTCTTTCTTTTAACAATCTCTTTAATTTATCAACTGTTTTATCATAGCACATGGAAAAATGATGGGAAACTGCAAAATGGGCAGGCAGCACATACGAAAAAAGCCCCGCAGGGCTTTTGTTCGCATCTTTTGACTGAAATCAGATTTCTGTCTTCCAAAGTCCGTGCAGATTGCAGAACTCATAGACGGCCTTGACCGGCTCATCTGCATACAGTTCTGTACGCGGCTTTTCACCCGGGTTGAGCTTGACAACACGGAAACCATTCTCACTCTGCAGAACAATGAACTCGATGTAGTGTTCCGGCAGCATCGGATGGTCAACAGAGCCGACATTGACAATGACCTTGCCATCTTCGCGGACAACAACCGGTACATGCTTTTCAGCAGCACCATCTGTTGTGTTGGCCTTCAGCAGCTCCATCTCTTCGCCGCAGCATACCGGCACACAGCCGGATGCATGTGTTTCAATGACAATCTTTCCGCACTTGCGGCAGCGGTAAATCTTCAGTTCTTCCATGATCTTTTCTCCTTTGTTTTCAGCCTCATATGCGGCAATGAGATCCTTCTTCTCTGCATGGCTCAATTGTTTCAAATGCCACTCCTGACTCATTGCCTCTCTACGAGAATCATAGCATTTTGCATATGCAATTGCTAGAGGATGATGGCTGTGAGTATATTTTGCACCTTTTCCCTGGCAATGTCGCTGATAACGCCCCGTAAGATCATTGGTCCAGCCTGTGTAATAGCTGCCATCTTCACAAAGCAGGATGTATACCCATTTCTTCTCACCCATAAATGAAAAACTGACAGGATGTCCTGCCAGTTTGTATGACTTGCAATTACTTACGCAGACCCAGCTTCTTGACGAGTTCTCTGTAACGGTTGACATCCGTTCTCTTGAGATACTCAAGCATGTTTCTTCTGCGTCCAACCATCTTCATCAGACCACGGTTGGAAGCATAGTCCTTCTTGTTGGCCTTCATGTGCTCAGTCAGACGCTTGATCTGCTCTGTCAGCAGGGCAACCTGCACTTCAGCAGAACCTGTATCGCCTTCCTTGCGGCCATACTCTTTGACAATCTGTGCTACAACTTCTTTTTCCAGCATTTTATTCTTCCTCTTTCTTTCTGTCATTCCAGTCCAGCTCTCCGTTGAGGATACGGTGGATCCAGCCTGAAATCTGCTTTATGTTAACACATCAAAGCCTTCCAAGCAATCAGTTTGACATCGACTTGACCATATTATAGAAGCCAACGCGGACAGTCGGCGAAAAGATCATCACAATCTGGAAAATGATCCAGGCAATATTCAGGATGATGCAGATGAGCGGAATAATGATACCCCGCCAGCCATAGTCTTTGTTTTTCTTCAAGCCTATCCAGCACAGTATGATGGCTGGAATGGACAGAAGTCCATACATTCCCAGCAGTAAGGAGACTAAGGTCAGCAGACCGCCGATTGATGACATCATTGCCGACTTGAAAGTCTCTTTGGTTTCATTCCTTCTTGCCAGAGCTGCCTGTCTCTTCTTTTCTTCCTCAGCCTTTTCTCTCTGCTGTTCCAGAGCACGCTCACTGACTTTGTGCACCTTGTTGTTTTTCTTCATTCCATTTGCCATCTTATTCTCCCTCCGGCATCAATTCTTCCAGTACCGTATTGCATATTTCATAGCCTTGATCACTGCAGCGCACATAGCCATCACTTTCTTCCAGCCATCCCCTTTTGATCAATGCCTCTGTTTTTGAACCATAGTCTTCTTCATAGGCATGATGGAAGCGGTGCTGATAAGCAGAAAGATCCAGTCCCTTTTTCAGCCGCAGCGACATCATGATCATCTCAAACTGAGCGTCCTGCCGGTCCAGATGAATCTCATTCCTTGCCATGGGATTCTGTAGATATCGCATCAGATTCTTCTCATTGTCATAGCGCAGCAGTCCTTCTTTCCCGCTTGCCCCGCACGAGACACCATAAAAGTCATCATAGTGCCAGTAGGCAAGATTATGCCTGGATTCATAACCATCCAGACAGAAATTGGAAATCTCATACTGCCGGTAGCCATGGCGGGGAAGCTCGCAGCAGATATATTCATACATGTCTGCTTCGGTATCATCATCCAATGGCTGGATGCCCTTTCTGCCAAATACCGTATTCTTTTCAACGGTCAAAGAGTACAGGGACAGATGCGTCGGTTCCAGGGCGATTGCCCTGGCAATGGAATCCTGCAGATCCTTCATTGTCTGGTGCGGCAGTGAATACATCAGATCCAGTGAGATGTTATGGATGCCTGCCTGTTTTAACAAAGATACAGCACGGCATGTATCCGCAAAGGTATGATGGCGGCCGATGGATGCCAGCAGCCTGTCATCTGCACTCTGCATGCCAAGGGATACACGGTTGACGCCATGTTTTGCCAACAAGGCAGCCTTTTCCAGCGTCAGGGATTCAGGATTGCATTCTACCGTATATTCCTGCACTTCATGGCAATAGGGATCCAGCATCTTCAGCAGTGCGGCAAGCTCATCATCATGCAGGCATCCCGGTGTACCGCCGCCCACATAGATGGTTTTCAGCTGGTGGTTGATCTTCATGTGTGATAACTGCACAGAAAGCGCATGGAGCCATTGCTGCACCAGATTTTTCTGATATACCACATGGGCAAAGTCACAATAGAAGCAGATAGAAGTACAGAATGGCACATGCACGTAAAGTGATTCAGCCATTGCGCTTCCCATTTTCATCATCTACTGACAGGACTGCCATAAAGGCTTCCTGCGGAATGACAACCGAACCAACGGCCTTCATTCTCTTCTTGCCCTCTTTCTGCTTTTCCAGCAGCTTTTTCTTACGGGAGATATCACCGCCATAGCATTTGGCTAACACATTTTTGCGCAATGACTTGATGTTGGTGCGGGCAATGATTTTGCCGCCGATGGCTGCCTGCACCGGGATCTCAAACTGCTGCTTGGGAATCAGGTCCTTCAGTTTTCTGGTAATCAGAGATCCGCGGCTGTAGGCATCATCACGATGGACGATGACACTGAGGGCATCGACCATTTCTCCATTGAGCAGAATGTCCATACGGACGAGATCCTCTCTGCGGTAGCCGATGATTTCATAATCCAGGGATGCATAGCCTCTGGAACAGGATTTGAGCCGGTCAAAGAAATCAAAGATGATTTCAGACAGCGGCAGTTCATAAATCAATGTGTTGCGGCCTTCGTCAATGACATCCATGCTTTTATAGATGCCGCGCTTATGCTGGCACAGATCCATGACACCGCCGATGTAGGCATCCGGCACCATGATCTCTGCCCTGACAAAAGGCTCCTCAATGTGGTCAATCCGGGTGGCATCCGGCATTCTTGCCGGGTTATCCACTTCCACCATGGTGCCATCAGACAGATAGCAGTGATAGATTACGGATGGGGCTGTGGCAATCAGAGCCAGATTGTATTCTCTTTCCAGGCGTTCCTGGACAACATCCATGTGCAGCAGGCCGAGGAATCCGACCCGGAAGCCAAAGCCAAGGGCCTGGGATGTTTCGGGTTCATACTGCAGGGATGCATCATTGAGCTGCAGTTTGTCCAGTGCTTCATGCAGGTCTTCGTACTTGGCGGCATCACTTGGATACAGGCCGCAGTAGACCATTGGATTCATTTTCTTGTATCCTGCCAATGGTTTATCAGCAGGATGGTTGACATCCGTAACGGTGTCGCCGACACGGACATCGTGAATATCCTTGATGCTTGCCGCAAACCAGCCGACATCACCGCAGACAAGCGTATGTACCTGTACTTCCTTTGGATTGCGGATACCTGCTTCCACAACTTCATATTCCCCGCCGGTTGCCATGAAGCGGATATGATCGCCAACGGAAAGCTGTCCTTCCCTGATTCTGACTAAGGCAATCACGCCGCGGTAAGGATCATAAAAGGAGTCAAAGACAAGTGCCTGCAGAGGTTTGTCCGGTGATCCGGATGGTGCTGGAATCTTTGCGACGATCTGTTCCAGAACATCCTGTACATGCAGACCGGTTCTGGCTGAAATCTCAGGGGCATCCGAGCAGTCCAGGCCGATGATATTTTCGATTTCACGCTTTGTTTCTTCGGGTCTGGCATTATTCATGTCTACCTTGTTAATGACAGGAATCACTTCCAGGTCATTGTCCAAAGCAAGATACGTATTGGCAAGGGTCTGTGCCTGTACGCCCTGGGTAGCATCCACGACCAGGACAGCGCCCTCACAGGCAGCCAGGGAGCGTGATACTTCATAGCTGAAATCGACATGACCTGGCGTATCAATCAGATTAAACAGATACGTTTCATGGTTTTTTGCTGTATAGGAAAGCTGCACGGCATTGAGCTTGATGGTAATGCCGCGCTCTCTTTCCAGATCCATGTCATCCAGGATCTGTGCTTTCATGTCGCGTTCCTTGACCGTATCTGTCATTTCCAGAATGCGGTCAGCAAGTGTACTTTTGCCATGGTCAATATGGGCAATAATACAGAAATTTCTGATATGTGACTGATCAATCATGCATCAAATCTCTTTCCTGTCAATTCGCGCGCATAGCCATTGGCAAAGGCATCTGCGCTCATCCGTTTGCGGCCTTCCATCTGCAGTTCATAGATGTGGATGATGCCGCCATTGGCTGCCACCAGCATGGCATGATCCGCAAAGCCAAGTACGGTGCCCGGTTCTGCAGACACTTCCTTTTTCTCTTTGCCAGCCGCAAAGATTCTGACCCGTCTGCCTTCAATGCGGCCATATGGGATCGGCCAGTCAATCAGTGCACGGATGTGATTGTATAAAGCATCAATGGGTTCACTGCGGAAATGAACCTCTTCCATTTCCGGCGGTATATTGGAACAATATGTTGCCTTGCTGTCATCCTGGGGTGTACCCGGCAGCTTTCCTTCCAGATAGGCAGGCAGATCATCCTTTACCATCTGAATCGAAGTCTCAAGCAGTTTCTTTTCCAGCTGCGCTTCGGTTTCATCCGGGCCGATAGGAACCCGCACCTGGGCATAAACTCTGCCGGCATCCATAGCTTTGACCATTTCCATCAAAGAGACACCGGTTTCTGTATCACCATTGAAAATAGGAAAATGCATTGGTGCACCGCCTCTGTATTTTGGCAGAAGCGATGGGTGAATATTCAGGCAGCCAAGCCGCGGTGCCTTCAGAACCGCCTCTGGAACCATCTGCCCATAGGAACATGTCAGGATGAGGTCCGGCTTTGCATCGAGTACCTGCTGAAATTCTTTGCGCAAAGACTGCGGCTGCAGGCAGCAGATGCCATGGGCATCACAAAAGGCATGAACCGGCGTAGGCTTCAGGACATGATGACGTCCGGAAGGACGGTCCGGCTGGGAAACAGCAGCCACAACATTGTATGATTCGTTTACAAGTGTTTCCAGAATGCCGCATGAAAATTCAGATGTACCGAAGAACACAATTCTTTCGTTAAACATGAGGATGTCCTCCTTTGTCCCGCCAATTATACTAAATTTGCCATTAAAGCACATCTTATTCACAAAATACAGCATGGCTGCTGTTTTCATTGCAA